>JABAAA010000080.1 GCA_014239005.1 Alphaproteobacteria bacterium
TCTCAAGAACTCTTCCAAACGCTCCAAGACTGCCTCAACAACACCCAACACCCCAACAACAGCCACAACGAACAGCAAAACCTCTTGCGAACAGGAAAAACACTCCGAAAAAATCGATCCGTCGCCAGAGCGCTCACCGAAAACGGCAGCAAAAACAACATCCTCAAAAAAACCAAACTCAACATCGAACTGCTCAACGACCAACTCCTCAACTTGCAAACACAAGGCAAAAACTTCTCCCTCGAAGAAACCGCCAAATTCTCCCGAGTCGTCAGAGCCCTCTCCCAAGCAGCGAAAAACGATCTCGCCATGCACAACGCCGTCGAAAACAACATCAAACTACAACAAACGCAAAAACTCCAAAGCGCTCAAAAACAAGGCACCATCGATCAAAAAGCCATGAACAAAGCCATGCAAATCCTCGGACTCGGAATCTGAAAACCCCATGCACGCCGAAAAAACCCTGCTCAACCTCATGCCATACCAACAGCGATGGATCGACGACAACGCGCGATTCAAAATCGGCATGTTCGCCAGACAAACAGGAAAAACCTTCATGAACTGCGCCGAAATACTCAAAGACTGCATCGCCGCTGAAAAAAATAACACCAAAACTCGATGGATCGTCCTCTCGCGCGGAGAACGACAAGCTCAAGAAGTCATGACAGAACACCTCATCCCGCTCGCCAAAGCTTTCGAAATACTCTACAGAAACGCAAACCAAGGAACGCCCTTTCCCAAAGTTCGCAAAAGCCAAAATGCCATCGTCTTTCCTTCAGGATCCAAGGTCTCCGTCCTCCCCGCAAACCCCGACACCGCACGAGGATTCTCCGCAAACCTCTTCCTCGACGAGTTCGCCTTCCACCACGACAGCAACGCCATCTGGCGCGCGCTCTTTCCCGTCGTCTCCAAAAACGGACTCAAATTGCGAATCGTCTCCACGCCCAACGGAACCAACAACATGTTCTTCCGACTCATGCAAGACGAAGCGAAAGGATGGTCCAAACATCGCATCGACATCTTCCAAGCCGTCGAACAAGGATTGCCGAGAGATATCGAAACACTCAAAAACAACACCCTCGACGATAACCTGTGGAAACAAGAGTTCGAACTCGACTGGCAGGACGGAAGCTCCCGATGGCTCTCGCGCGAACTCATCGCCAACGCGCAAAACAACAACGCAGGAAGACCCAACCTCTTCCAAGGAGGACCAGCCTTCCTCGGAAACGACATCGCTAGAAAAAACGACTACTGGGTCGCCGTCGCAATCGAAAAATACAACGAACAATACTGGCTGCGCGAAATCCAAGCGCACAAAGCCATCTCCTTCCGAGAACAAGACGAACGACTCGACCGCATGATGCATCGCTACAGAGCACAACGAATCGCTATGGACGCAACAGGAATCGGAGCAAAACCCGTCGAAGACGCAGCTCAACGCTACGGCAAAAGCAAAACGATCGCCGTCAACTTTACCGCAAAACGAAAACTCGACCTCGCAACAAGACTCAAACGATCCCTGCAAGATGAAACCTTGCTCATTCCTCCTTGCCCCGCACTCTTCGACGACCTCTACTCCGTGCGCGCACAACACAAAAACAACACGACACACCTACAAGCCGAAAGCAGCCAACACAACGCCGATCGATTTTGGGCAATCGCTCTCGCCCTCCTGGCAGCCCAAAACGAAACCCCCTTCGCAAGAGTTCGATCCGTGCGGAGCGAAACAAGGCAACACAGCCACTTCTTTTAACAGCGAGCAACAGGAGACCCCCCGTGAAAACACCCCCACTACAAGAGATCGCTAGCAGCCGCGACGGAAACGATTTCACCGCGCCCTTCATGGCAACCCGTCGCGCAGCACCCGTTCAAGACCCCTTGCTACGCGACAAAGCCGCCGGCGATCCTGGTTTCTACGAGTTCGTCCTCTCCGACGACCAAGTCAAGGCCACCCTAGCCCAGCGCATCGGCGCCGTCGTCGCCGCCGAGTGGGATGTCCTCCCTGGCGGAGAGAGCCCAAAAGATATCGAGGCAGCAGTTAGACTCAAAAACAACCTGCAACGCATCGACTGGAACAGAGCCGTTGAAAAGATGCTCTACGGAATCTTCTTCGGATACGCCGTCGCAGAAATCATGTGGGAAGCGCCCAAAGGATTCGTCGACTTCCAACGTATCACCACGCGAAATCCCAGACGATTTCGATTCGACACGAAATCGCAGCTCCTACTCAAAACAACCTCCGAGCCCGAAGGAAAGCCTCTGCCCGATCAAAAGTTTTGGGTCTTCTCCGCAGGCAGCTGGCACGACGACGATCCCTACGGAAGAGGCTTGGCGCACTTCCTCTACTGGCCCGTCACCTTTCGACGCGCAACGCAAAAAGAGTGGTGCTTGTTCTTGGAAAAATACGCCCTCCCCACCGTGCGTGCGACATACCCCCCAGGCACGCGCGAAGAAGACCAAGAGAAACTGCTGGAGGCATGCCAAGCCGTGCGCAGAGACACTGGAATCGTCCTGCCCGAAGGCATGGCGCTCGATCTCATGGAAGCGACGCGAAACGGATCCGCCGATTTCTCCACCATGTACGACCGCATGAACTTTGCCATCAGCAAAATCGTCCTCGGCGCAACCCTCACCTCCGAGCAGGGCGGAAGCTACGCGCACGCCAAAATCCACGACGGCGCAAAAAATATCCTGGTCAAAGCCGACGCTGAAAAAATCGACGCTTCCTTCAACAGCGGACCCGTCCGCTGGTGGACACGTTGGAACTACGGCGACATCAACCCTCCCAAAGTCTGGCGCAACACCAGTCCTGCCCCTGACCTCTACGAAAGCGCTCAAACCGCAACCCTCATCGCCGACATGGGATTCCAGCCCGACCTCGCGTGGATCAACAGCCATTTCAACGGAACTTGGAGCAAAAACGACCAAACACAAAACCCCACACCAAATCCCACACAAACACCCACACAAAAATCCCTGGCAACCCAAAGGCAGCCCAAAAGCGCACGAACAAAAATCCTTCCCCGTAAAAAACAGAGCCGCCACGAAAACAACACGCCTAGCCGTGAAAACGCAACGCAAACACCACAAAAAAACCCGCAAGCGGGCAGACGCGACAGCTCTGCCTGATCAACGCTTCCCCTTACCTTCTTCGCCAACCTCCCCCACCATGAGAGCATCATGACGCACAATACCGAAATCGAAATTTTTCGCACAGGACGACACACCGACTCCAACGGGTGCGATATCCTGATCGACAGCTCGACGCTCGATGCGATCGCTGCCTGCTACGACGCGAACCTCCACGAAGCTCCCCTCGTCCTCGGACATCCGCGCGACGACCACCCCGCTTGGGGGTGGGTGCATTCGCTCCGACGACGCGGCAAGTCGCTGCTCGCAACCCTCAAGCACATCGCTCCCGAACTCACCGAGGCGGTGCGGAAAGGGCAGTACAAAAAAGTCAGCGCTTCCTTCTACAGACCCGAAACGCCGCACAACCCCGTGACAAAAAGCTGGTACCTCAGACACATCGGCTTGCTCGGCGCGCAAACACCCGCCGTCAAGGGCTTGGCTCCGCTCAAGTTCGCAGAAAGCGACCTGCCGTGCGCACAAAACACCGCCGCATTCCAACTCCACAAACCCTCACTGCTCGACTTCTTCAGAGCCGACGACGATCAGGGTAGCGAGCGCTCGCAACAGGAAATCCAACACCACCGAACGTGGAAGAAAATACTCGACTTTGCAGAGCAACAGATACAGCAGGGAAAAATCCTGCCATGCGAAAAGGCAAACCTCGTCGCACTCGTCGCTTCGCTCGACGAAGAAGCCTCGACGCACTTCCAAGACGCAAGCCCTCGCGCGTGGCTGTGCAACTTCATCGAACAACAGCCCCGACGCATTCCGCTCGAAGTCTGCTCCGAAGAAGCCCCCGCACCCAAAAAAGACGACGGCATCGCCATCGCCCAAAAAGCCTCGCGCTACATGCAACACCAAGCCGCAAAGGGACGCATCGTCTCTGCCAGCGAAGCGGTGCGACATGTGACAACCTGACAAACCTTTCATCCTCCCCTCCCTCCAACCCCCAAGGAACACTATGTCCGAACAAGTCCTCGTCAAAACCTTCGAAACTTCCTCCGATGTGCCCAAGCATCGCTTCGTCACCCTACAAAGCAACGACAAGGTTACAGAAAGCACCAACAACGCAATCGTGCTGGGTGCCAACTGCGGTCCGGCCGCTGCTGCCGGAGAACGCATCGATGTCGGCGTGATCGGCATCTTCGATGTCGAAGCTTCAGATGCCATCAACGCAGGCGCAACCGTCGGTGCCGCCGCAAACGGAAAAGCCAAAACCCAATCCTCCGGAAACAAGGCGGGCGTCGCCCTCTCGTCTAGCAGCGCGGACGGAGACCTCGTGAGAGTTCTCATCCGACAATAACGACAACTCACAAGACACAACCCAAAAGACACGGAGAACACCATGACCGCCACCACAGAAACCGCCCCCTTTCCCGTCGATTCGAGGTTGCAAGGTATCGCGCTCGCCTACCGCAATCCGACCCAGAGCTTCATCGCCGACAAGATCATGCCGCGAACGCCCGTCGCCACGAAAAGCTTCAAGTATCTAGAGTTCGATTCCGAACAGCACTTCTCCCTGCCCGACACCAAAGTCGGCAGGAAGTCGGAGCCGACCGTCGTCGAGTATGTCGCAACTGAGAAGAGCGCCACCGTCTTCGACTACGGACTCGACGACATCGTTCCCATCGACGATATCGAACAGGCGCGCGCCTCCAACATCGACTTCGACCCGCAAGCCAAAGCCGTCGAGTTTCTCACCGATCTCGTCATGCTCGATCGCGAACGACGCGTCGCCAAGATCGTCCAAGACAGCGCCAACTACGCTTCAACAAAAGTCACCAATGTCAGCAGCAGCGCAAAGTGGGACAACAACACCGTAAACCCGCGAAACCTGTTGTTGAACGCGCTCGACACACCCCTGCTCCGTCCCAACACCATGGTTGTCGGCAGAGAGGCATGGACAAAAATTCGCCAACACCCCAAGCTCGTCTCCTCCGTCTCCAGCGCCGACAACAGCGAGGGAGCCATCACCAAGCAACAACTCGCCGATCTGCTGGAAATCCACCAGGTGCTCGTCGGAGATTCCATCTACAACGCCGCAGCAAGAGGACAAGACCTCAACAAAACATACTCGTGGGGAAAGCACATCGCGCTCCTCCACATCAATCCCACCGCAAGCGCGCAGAGCGGAATCTCCTGGGGATACTCCGCAGAATACGGCAAGCGCATCGCAGGCATCATTCTCGATCCCCACAAGGGCGCGCGCGGTGCCATCGTCGTCAGGGTGGTCGAATCCTGCTGCGAACTCGTCGCCGCCAAAGACCTCGGCATGCTCTTCCAAAATGTCGTCGCCTGAATAACAAAACACCGCAAGGGGAGGCGCGCGGGCTTTAACCTTGCCTCTGAAACGCGCCTCCCCCCAAGGCAACCTCCACAACAGAAAATCAACGCAAAATAACGCAAAACAACGCAAAACACCCCAAAAAACAACGCAACACGCCCCAAAAAACAACCAACTTATACCCTGATATGCCCACCTCCCCCTACCTCTCCACCTCGGAGCTCTTGCAACTCTTCGGCGAAGAAGAAGTCTTCGCCGCGTTTGGCGTCGACAACGTTAGCGACCTGGAGGCAAGCACCGCCACAGCGCTCATCAACAACGCAAGCGCGCTCATCGACGCGCACATCGCAACGCGCTACGCCGTGCCCTTGCATACGCCTGTTCCCGCCCTGATCCAACGCATCGCCGCGGCGGTCGTGCGCTACGACTATCACGCCGCCGACACGCGCGAGCGCGTCGAAGGCGCGTATCGAGAAGCCTTGCGCTTCTTGCGCGATTTGCGCGACGGCAAGATCGTCTTGCAAGCGGAAAAAGCCGCATCCCCCAATCCGCCGCGATTCGTCAAGCTCGCGATCTGACAAGTCCCCCCATCCATCCTCTGCCCCATGCCGCCGACCCCCTCCTTCACCCAAGCCTTTGCCGACAAAGTGGCAAGCGCGCTTCCTACCATCGACAAGAAGCCCCGCTGGATCGAAGGAATTCGAGATTTGCCCG
>JABAAA010000081.1 GCA_014239005.1 Alphaproteobacteria bacterium
AAAAGACAGACCGTCTGATCGCGGTAGGTCGAAAGCGAAATCGGCGAGGCAGGTGTAGTAGACATGAGAACAGATGGGGTAAAAGAACAGATTGGGTTGCAGGCTCAACGAATTTTCAAGGTTGCAAGTCCCAGCAGCGCGAAGAGGATCGAGACGATCCAAAAGCGCACTACGATTGTCGATTCTGCCCAGCCGCGTTGTTCAAAATGGTGATGCAGCGGCGCGATAGCAAAAACGCGCTTGCCGAACAGCTGGAAGGAAGCGACCTGCACGATCACCGAAAGCGTTTCCAGCACGAACAATCCGCCGACGATGCCCAAGACGATCTCGTGTTTCGTGAGAACGCCCATCGCGCCCAAGGCGGCGCCCATCGACAGCGATCCCGTATCGCCCATGAAGATTCGTGCCGGCGGCGCGTTGAACCATAGGAAGCCCAGGCACGAGCCCGCGAAGGCGGCGCACATCACCCCCAGCTCGCCGGCGTCGGGAATGTAGAAGATGTTCAGGTGGGTTGCATAGATCGCATGACCGCTTAGGTAGGCGATCAAGCCGAAGCAGCCGACAGCCGCGATCAGAGGACCGGTGGCTAACCCGTCCAGCCCGTCGGTGAGATTGACCGCGTTCGCGCTGCCGACGACGAGGAACAGCGACAGCAAGAGGTAACAGAGCCCCAGCTCGAAGACAAGGTCTTTGAAAAAGGGCAACGCGAGACTGGTAGAGAAAGGAAGATCGCTCTGCCAAAGGTAGAGCGCGCACACGCCACCCGCCACCGACAGCTCGACGATCAGCTTGACGCGCGCCGAAATGCCTTTCGAGGCATGGTGAATCTTGCGGATATCGTCCCAAAAGCCGATAGCGCCGAACCCCCAAAATAGCAGCAGCACGATCCAAACGCTGGCGACATTCAAATCTGTCCAAAAGAGGATCGACAACGACGACGAGACGAGCAGCAAAAAGCCTCCCATCGTCGGCGTTCCTTTCTTCGCCATGTGCGCGGACGGTACATCCTCGCGGATCGTCGTGCCGCCTTGTTGCATCGTGCGCAGCTTGGCGATCAGCCAAGGTCCGAGCGCGAGGCTCAACAGCATGGCAGACAGCAACGCGCCGCCGCCGCGAAAGCTCAAGTAGCGAAAAAGGTTGAAGAGGATCGAAACATCCGCGTAGTGAGAAAGGTAGGGTGCCATGGAAAATCTCCAAATCAATAGGACGCTTGTCGATTAGGGCGGAACATCAGTATCCGTGACCGACGGCGCGCTCTTCCAAGTAGGAGACGGCACGCGCCATGTGGCTGCCGAGCGAGCCCTTGACAAGCAGCGTATCCCCGTCCTTCAAACGTGCGTAGAGCCTTGTCGCCATCGCATCCGCATCGACATCGTGCGCACCGCGTTTGTCGCGCGGCAGCGCTTTGTAGAGCTTCTCGCTCAAGCTACCGCAGGTGAAAACGAGGTCGCAGCAACGCGCCGCGCACAAGGCTAGATCGGCGTGCATGCGCGCTCCTTCCCCCCCCAGCTCGAGCATGTCGCCGAGCGCAGCTAGACGACGCGGTGGAAAACGCGCCAGCACCGCAAGCGCGTTTTCTACAGCTTGCGGCGAGGCGTTGTAACTCTCGTCGATCAGACGGATGTTGCGTGGCGGCCCAGAAAGGGAAAGACGCGCAAGCCTGCCTCGTCCGCGCGGGGGCTGCTGGCGTGCGAGGCGGTCCCAAAGTCCTGCAGAAATCTTGTCAGGAACAAGACCGAGCAGGTCGCAGGTCGCCAAGGCGCATAGGCTGGCGAGCGCGCGTGCATAGCCGCGTCCGCCCGCCTGCCAGCGAAGCTCTCGTCGTTCTTGTTTTTGTTTTTGCACCTTGTCGGCGTTGCAAGATGAGGCAGAAGAAGATGAAGAAGGCGAAGGAGGCGAAGAAGGTGTGGCGCGTTGAGGGAAGGTTGCGCGTACAGAAACCGAATCGTCGCTCGCCTCGCGCGGATCGCTCCACCGCTGCAAGACATAGTCGCTTGTCTCCTCGCGCCCGAAGAAGGCGACACGCTCGATCCCCGCCGCTACCGCCTTGTCGCGCAGCCGCGAGGCGTAAGGTTCGGTTGCGGGTAGAAGGGCTGCCTCGCTCACCCACTCCAGCAGCTCGCCCTTTGCGTCGCAAATCTCCGTCTCGTCGTTGAAAAACTCGCTATGCACGGCGGCGATCGAAGTGATCACCCCTACATGCGCGCGCACCCAAGAGCCCAACGCGGCGATTTCGCCCGCGTGGTTCATGCCGAGTTCGAAGATGCCGTAGTCGCAATCGCGAGCCATGCGCGCGAGCGAGAGCGGCACGCCGATGTGGTTGTTCAAGTTGCCTTGGCTTGCGCACACCTTGCCTGTCGTCAGCTCTTGCAACACTTCTTGGAGCATCGCGCGTAGCGAGGTTTTGCCCAAGCTGCCTGTGATAGCGATGATGCGCGCGCTGGTGCGTCCGCGTGCGTAACAGCCGCATCGCACGAGGGCGCGTGTGGTGTCTTCCACCTCCAAAACATGTCCTTGCTTATGTCCTTGCCCATGTCCGTCGTTCTTGCGCGTTGCGTCAGCCGACGAGGAGAGCGAGCCCGCGACGACCGCGCAGGCAGCACCGCGTTGGAAGGCTTGCTCGACATACAGGCTTCCGTCGACACGCTCGCCCTTCAGCGCGAAGAAGACGTCTCCCTTCTCCAGGGTGCGCGAGTCGATCGAGACGCCGCTGACTGCGGGGCTGCCGCCCGAAAGTCCCAAGGCGTGTGCGAGTTCGTGTTCTTCGTAGAGCATCAGATCAGGATGTTTCTGATACGCCTTGAAGCAGCTCGCGCACGACGGCGGCATCGTCGAAGGGGACGAGCCTGCTGCCGACGAGCTGTCCGCGTTCGTGTCCCTTGCCCGCGACGATCACGATATCGCCCGCTTCTATCAAGGCGATCGCGCGCTCGATGGCGGCTCTGCGATCGCCGATCTCTTCGTAAGCGATGCCCTTGTCGCGCAAGGGTTGAACGATCGCTTTGCGAATCGAGGCGGCATTCTCGCCGCGCGGATTGTCGTCCGTCACCACGATGCGATCGGCAAGCTCTCCGGCGATTGCTCCCATCAAGGCACGTTTGGCGCGGTCGCGCTCGCCGCCGCATCCGAAGACGCACACCAGCTTGCCTCCCTGTCGTGCTGCCAAACGCTGTCCTTCGCGCAACACCTCTTCCAGCGCTTGTGGCGTGTGCGCGTAATCGACATAGACGCTCGCTGTCCCACCCTTGTCCGCAAGGTGAGGATGTAAGAAACGCTCCATCCGCCCGCGCGCGCAACGGAGTTCACGCAACGTCTTCTTGAGCCACGTCTTGTTCCAAGCGCCTCCCTTGTCCGTGACGAAGAAAGCTGCGAGCGCGCCCAAAAGGTTGTGCAACTGAAAGGATTCTTCAAACGCCACCTCCAGTTCCTCCAAGACGATCTCCCTGTCGCCGCAAAAGTTTTTGCACCGCAAGCGTAAAGAAAACCTTGTCCGCCCATGTTTGCGCGCGACATCGAAAGCTTGCAAGGTGTCGTTCCATTTTTCGTCTTCTTCCTTGTCCGCGACATGCGTTCGCATGATTTTCGCCTTGTCCGTCGCTTTCTGTTCCATGTCTTGAACCAGCTGTCGAGCGAAGGGATCGTCCTTTGGCACGATCATCCACCCCCCTTGTTCCAGCAATTCGTGGAACAGCCGCGCCTTCGCGGTTCGATAGGCTTCCCAGCTCTTGTGGTAGTCCAAATGATCGCGCGACAAGCCCGTCAGCACGCAAGCCTTGAAGCGCACACCGTCTAGACGATGCTGCGCCAAGCCGTGGCTGGAAGCCTCCAGCGCTGCGTGCGAAACCCCTTCTGCTGCCAAGCGCGCGAGCAGGGCGTGCAGCGCCATTGGCTCGGCGGTCGTGAGTTCCCCACCCCCTCCATGTTCCAAGGGAAGGGTGTCGTTGGGAAGGGTGTCGTTGGGAAGGGCGTCGTTGCGTCCCACGCCCAACGTTCCGAGCGACGCGCTGTTCGCGCCCGCCGCAGACCACAGCTGTTGCAGAAAAAACACACTGGAAGTTTTGCCGTTCGTTCCCGTCACCCCGACCAACGTATCAGGCATCTTCTGCCACCACGCGGCTGCCAGCTCGGCGTAATGCTTGCGCGGATTGCGGCATTCCAACCACAAGGTTTCGGCAGAAAGTTCCGAGGGCTTGTCGACACCCCCCGTCTCTAGCAAGATCGCCCGCGCGCCTTGCGCAAGCGCCTGTTCGATATAAGCAGCACCGTCGGCAGCCTCGCCCTTGAGCGCGGCGAAAAGCCATCCTGCTTGCACCCTGCGGCTGTCGCAGGACAAACCCTCGACCTGCTTCAAGACCGCCTCGGCAGACCAAGTCGTCTCGGAGGTCGTCTGGGAGGTCGTCTCGGAGGTTGTCATGGAGGTTGTCATGGAGTTCGTGATGGAGCGCGCTCCGCCACGCGCTCTGCCGAGGGTCGGGGGTCGGCTCGACTCGCTTCTCTCGCCCGCGCATCAGCATTGTTTCGAGCATTCTCTTGCGGCGTGCTGTTGCGCCGAATTCCTCGCGCGACGATGACATCACGGAAGATGGCTGCGATGGCGCGCGTCATGACGCGTGAGGCGTTGACGGCGCCCAAGTCTTCTGCGTCGCTCTGCGGCTCGTCGAGCATGGTAAAGACGACATAGCGCGGCGCGTCGATCGGCACGACGCCGATGAACGACGAGACGACCTTCTCGTGACGATAGACGATTCCCTCGGCGGTGCGCACGGGTTTTTCCGCCGTTCCCGTCTTGCCGCCCAAGGCGTATCCCGCCACGCTGGCGCGTGCGCCGGTTCCGTGTTCGATGTTTTTGAACAGCAAACTTCGGAGGATTTCGACCGTTTCTTCGGATAGCACGCGAGCTTGCGATTGTTGTGCGCCCGCTCCCTTGACAATGATCGGCGAGCGCACGATGCCGTCGCTCACCAGTCCTGCGACGCTGCCCGCCAAGTGTAGCGGAGAGACGGCGATTCCGTGTCCGAATCCGATCGTCATGGCGCGCAGCTCTTGTGCGCCTGACGAAAGCAAGGGTCGGCTCTTGCCCTCGAAGGCGGTCGGCAAAACGTCCAACATGCCGAAATCCGAAAGGTAGCGTTCTTGCAACAACGCGCCCAAGTCGCGCGCGATCAGCGCCGCGCCGATGTTCGACGAGTGGATAAACACTTCTTCCAACGTCAGGGGTCGCTCGCTCTGTTTGATGTCGGAAATCTTCTTGTTGGCAAAGACGATCGGCTCGCGCACATCGTAGATGCTCTGGGGGGTCGCGATACCGCTCTCCAATGCCATCGCGACGGTCAGGATCTTGAAGATCGACCCCAGCTCGTAGTTGCCTTGCACGACGCAGTTGAAATACTGCGAAGGCGTGATCTTGGAAGGACGATGCGGATCGAAGACGGGCAGCGAGACCAAAGCCAAAATCTCGGCGCTGCTGGCATCTAAGATCACGCCGCAGGCAGCACGCGCTTCGTGTGCCAAGTAGGCGTTCTCCAAATGCTTGCGAAGGATGTGTTGCAACAGTTCGTCCAAGGTGAGGGTGAGCGGTCGCGAGTCGCGTTGCAAGCGCGAGTTCTGACTCAACTCGACACCGCTCTGACCGATGTTGTCGATGTTGACAAAGCCCACGGCGTGCGCGAACAGATCGCCGTGCGGGTACAGACGCGTCGGGCGCGAGATCAGGTGGATGCCAGGAATGCCCAAACGTCGCACGGCGTACGCTTCGCTCGGCAAGAGTCGCGCGAGCAGTCGGGAGCGTCCGCCGCGTTTCAGACGCGCGAGCAGGCTTGGTTCGTCGAGTTGCGGCAGGAGTTGCGACAGGCGTCGCGCCGCGGTTGGCAAGTCGACGCCGGCGCGTCGCATCAACGGCACGTCCGCGTTCAGACTGGAGACCTCCAAGTCGGAGGCGAGCAAAACGCCGTTGCGGTCGAGAATGTCGGCGCGCGCGCGAAACTGCGAGGAGGCAGCGTTCTGCTCGCTACGCGCGGAAAACGCGGGCTGCGAAAAGGGCAGGCGCAACAAGCGCACGCTCAAGGTTGCAAGCGAGACGAAGAACACGACGCTCAGCACGATGAGTCTGGCACGGCTTTC
>JABAAA010000082.1 GCA_014239005.1 Alphaproteobacteria bacterium
GTAGAGTGCGCGCGCGTGGCTTTCGTCGACGGTGGAACGTCGGTAGAGGCTTCTGTCCTCTTGTCCCTCGCCTGCGAGCAGTACCAGGGGAATGTTTTTTGCACGGCAGGTTTGTTCGACTTGGTCGCAAAAATAAGGAAAGTAGCTCTGTCCTCCCAGCAGCCTTGCGATCACAAGATTGGAGCGCGAGAGCGTCTTGTCGATGTACAGGTCCAAAGAGGCGGGATGGAGCAAGTCGCGCAAAGGGACGAGGCGTAATGTCAGGGCGAACCCTTCTTGTACACACGTTGCGTAAGCGCGAGCGAGCATGGCGAGCTCGCTGTCGGCAGCGCTGAAGACGAGAATGTCGGCGGGCTCTTGTTGCAAGTCGCGCGCTTGGGTTGCGTCGTCGATGCCGACCTGCTGCGTTGCCAAGAAGTGCATGAAAAGAGGAGAAGAGGAGAAGAGGAAAAGAGGAGGAGAGGGGAAGAGGTGGAGAGGGGGTCAGATTCGGTTCGGCATCGGATTGGCATCGGATTGGCATTGGGTCGGTTTTGGGTCGGTCTTGTTAGCGTTCTTGTTGCAGTTTTTTTGCCAGCCCATCGATGTGCGAGCATCGAAGATCGGCACGCGCGAGGCTGCGTTGTGTTTCCAACAAATAGTCGCGGTTGCTGCCGCGCGAACCGAACGCGCCTTCGATAGCGTGGAGACGCGTGCGCTCGTCCACATGTCCTGCGTATTGGTTGCTCGCTCGATTAAGCACGAATCCCAAGCAAGGTTCCAGACGCGCGCCGTGAATGTCGCTGACCGCAAGCGCGCGAGGCTCGTAGGCATCGGTAAACATCTCGCGTCGCCAGAGTTTTTGTAGCGTCTTGTAAGGTTCGCTCGCGGCAGTTTTTTTTGCCTGGCGAGTGTTCAAGCGATAGGCAACACCCCAGCAACAGCCCCCACCGTCCAGTCCCAGCACCAGCCCCGGTCGCTCCATCGTTCCGCGATAGACGGGCGACCACAAGCCGAAGCGACGGCGAAAGCCTTGCACGCAGGCGACGCGGCGCTCGGCGAAGTCGAAGTCGGGGCGAAAGATCAGCGACCCGTAGGCGAACACATACATGTCGCCCGCCGCCGCGTTCATGCGCTGCAGCCACCGTTCTCTGTAAAAACGCTCGAGGTTCGCCATGATGTGCGCGTCGCTGTAGACGATCTCGGCTGCCGAGAAGCGCGGCAGGTGGTACGAACAAGATTCCATCCTAAATTCTTCCCGACATTGTTCTGCAGTAAGGGCTACTCTCTAGACACTTCTACAGAGAGATTTGCCTTTTCTGCAACAACTTGTTAAAAATCGGTGGATATGGACTTCCTCAAGCCAAGCACCATGAAGCTGATGGGGTTTGCGATGGCATTTGTGTTCGCGCTTGCGCTTGTGCTTGTGCCGAGCGTTTCTCGTGCTGCCTCGCCGTCGAATGTCCTTTGGGCTAGCGGCTCGGGGTCCAAGGGCATCTGGCCGGCGATGCGCAACGGAATACTGGACGCGGGGTTCAAAAACAGATTGCGCGTGCGCTATCAGGCGGGACAAGGGGCGGAGACGAGCGCGCGTTTGCTCGATCGGTTGCAAAAAGAACATACGCCGCCGCGAGGACTTTTGCTCGCAGCCGCACCCTACGCCCTGCGCGCACGTATCGATCAGACCTTGCAAAAACGAGTTCAACAAGGCTCGCAACTTGCGGTCGTGTTGATCGGCGCGGATACGGGCAGTGCCTCGCAACCTCGTCTTGTGAGTGCAATCGTCGGTTTCGACGCGTTTGCAACGGGCGTCAAGGCGGGCAAGTATGCGCGCGCGCAAAGTGTGCGACAGGGGTGGCAATTGTTGGGTCGTGCGCCGACGCTCTGTTTGCGCACGCGCAAGGACGATCCTGCACGCGCACGCCTCTGCCGCGGGGTGGCGGCGGGGCTAGGAAAAAGTGTCGCCATGCTCACGCTTGCGCACAAGCAACGCGCAGGGGCGCTCAACCTCAAGCGTTTGCGGCGCTACTTGACAAAGCATCCTGATACACCGCTGATATGGCTCGACGACGGCGCGCACACAAAAGAGGTGCTGGAAGTTGTTCAAGAACACTCCGATGTTTCACCCCTGCCCGTGGTCGTTTTCGGTCTTGCGCGCAGCCAAAAGATTGTGCTGGAAACAGAGCCGGAACGAATCGCCTTCGTCGTCGATCTGCGTCCCTTCGAGCAAGGAAGACGCGCGCTCGCTGCCATGCGCGATGTTTTGCGAAAAGGCACTGGCGCAAGCACGGGTTCGCCGCAGGTGGTCTCGATTTCGCCGCGCATTTTCACCCCGCAACAATTGCAAGACGTCTTGCCTCAGATCGGACGCACGCGCTAAGACAACACGCATCTCGCGCACGGAACGTTTCGAGCGTGAGGGCTTGTCTTTCTGTCCGCCTTGTCTTGTCGTTTTGCTCGATGCCTTTCTCTACTCAATCACAAGCGCAACCGCAGTCGCAACTGCAACCGCAGTCGCAACCGCAAGCGCAAGCGCAGCAGCCGCGCCGCGTCGAAGCCGACGATGCGGGACAGAGGGTCGATCGTTACCTGAGACGTGTCTTTCCTTTTGCGCCGCACTCCCTTGTACAGAAATGGTTGCGAAGCGGGCAGGTGCGCTTGAACGGCGCGCGCGTCAAGGCGGACGCGCGACTTTCCGAAGACGACATGGTGCGTCTGCCGCCGCAAGCGGAAGGAACGACCAGAAGCGTACGTACTTCGGAAGGCGTACGTACGCATAAAAAAACGCGTGCGACGGACAAACAAACCCTGTCGCTGTTGAAAAAGCGAATCTTATTGGAGCGCGATGATTTTTTCTTGCTCGACAAACCGTCAGGGCTCGCCTGTCAGGGCGGGCGAGGGGTGGCACAATCGCTCGATCGACAGCTGCTCGCGCTTGCGGAAAACCTTCCTTCGCTAGGCACGCCGCGCCTTGTTCATCGCCTCGATCGAGAAACCAGCGGTCTGCTGCTGGTGGGCAAGAATCGTCGCGCGGCGGCGGAACTCGCAAGGCTGTTCCGCGAAGGCAAGGTGCGCAAAACCTATTGTGCCATTCTGAAAGGCATGTCCGACACGACGAAGGGAAAAAAAATTACCTGTACCAGCCCTCTCATCGACAAACGCAAGGGCGAGCAAGAAGCGACGACGCACCTCTTTCTGCTCGATCAGAACAAAACGTCGGACAGATCTTTGGTTTTGTTGCGTCCCGTCAGCGGTCGCAAGCATCAGCTGCGTCGCCATATGGCGGCGGCGGGAACGCCCGTTTTGGGCGAGCGGCTCTATGCTCTGCGCACCGAGCGCGAAGTCAAAAATGTTTCGAGTGTTTTGAACGAAGACAAGCCTGCACGCCTGATGTTACACGCGCTCAGGGTTGAGATCGAAGAAGAGAAGGCGTCTCGTTATGCGGTGGACGCGCATCTTGCGCCGCCTGCCGACTTCGTGTCGACTTGCAATTCTTTGCGTCTCGATTCTTGGTGTCTCTATGCGGGGCGTCTCAAGAATTCTTGTCTCGATCCTTAGAATTCTTGGAATTCTTGTCTCGATCCTTTCGAGTGAAAGGAACGGCGCTCCGCTTGCGGTAGAAGGGGGCGAGCAGCAGTGCCAAGAGGGGTAGATCGCCTCTGCGCTCGACTCCGATGCCGACGGAAGCAGGCGTGCGTTGCGGGTTGGCACTGGCGAACAGACGATCCCACAGGCTCAACAGGTTGCCGTAGTTCGAATCGGTGTCTTGCCTACGCGCTCGATGGTGGAACTCGTGCCACCTCGGAGTTACGAAAACATAGCCAAGCCTTCGCTCCCACACGCTCGGCAGACGCAGGTTGGCGTGCTGGATAAGAGATGCGAGTTGCAGGGCGATTTCCGCGATCAGCACCGAAGCGAGAGGAATATCCAGCACGACGACGAAGACGGAGCGCACGAGCGCAGAAAGGATAACTTCTCCTAGATGGAAACGCACGCCGGTCGTGCTGTCGAGTTCTGCATCCAGATGATGAATCTCGTGGAAGCGCCACAACAAGGGGATCGCGTGATTCGCGCGATGCCACCAGTAGATAAAGACATCGATGAGAATAAGGTCGCAGACGAGGGGCAAGGTTCCCGCCTGCCACGTCTCGCTACGCCAACCGAGGGAAAAGGATTCGGCTACGAACGCCGTATACAGCACCAGCAGCGGCGAGACGATGCCGTTCAAGCCGAACAGAGTCAAGTTGCGCGCGGCGCGTTGCAACAGACGCTTGTGACGCGCTCGACGCACGGGCAACGTATGCTCGCACAGCAGAATCGTTGCAAACCACCCCCCGACGATCCACAACTTCCAAGCTAGCAAGGTTTGTACGGTGCTTTCCATGTCTCTTAACTTAAGGGCTCGTCGCTCAAGTCGTAGCTCGTCTCAAAGATCGATTCAAAGATCGATTTTTGCGCCACGCGCGCACGAGAAAAAAAGCGACGACGGCGAGCGGCATGGCGCTTGCGTGAAAAACTTGCACGAAGGTTTGCATCGCTCCGACCTCGCGGTTCAGCGCATGTTGAATCTTGCGCAAGGCGGTGCGCGTTTCGATCAGCTGTCGGACGAAGGTCTGTTCGGTTTCGCTCTGTGGGCGTGTTTGCGGTTCTCCGGTCTGCCCGTCACGCTGCTCGTTCTGTCCGCCGCGTTGTTCGCCGCTTTGCCGCAGTTCTGCGATTCGCTGTTCGATCTCTTGCATTTTTTGGTCGAGCGCCTGTTGTTCCAGTCGCCATCGTCCTTCGGCTTTAAGTCGCAATCGTTCCAAGTAGACGAGCGGACGATTGCCGACCCCGCGCGAACGCAAGTCTGAAAGTCCTTCGACGCCGATCAACCACTCGACGGCGTCCAACAAGAAGGCACCGTTGCCGCTGAAGGGGGTGTAGAGGGTTTCGCCCAGGAAGTTTTGTCGTTCGACCCAAAAGCGATCGTGGAGGAAATCTGCGTCGGCGACGACGACCGCCTGAAAGTCTTGCGCGCTTGCCTTGAGATGGGTTGCCTCGAACTTCATGCCTTGCGGGGTTTTTTCGAAGAGCGCGGCATAGCGTCCTTGGACGACGACCGCCAGCGCGTGTCGTTGTTCTTGCGGCGCGAAGGCTTCATAGGCTTTTAGGAGTTCGGGCGGCGATTGCGCGAAGAAGTTGCGCGCGAGCAGGTCGGATTCGTCGCTGGAGCGCACGATGGGCGCGACTTGGATTCGGTTGGGTTTGGGTTTTGCGATCGCATTTTTTTGTGTTTTCTCGACGTTTTTTTTCGCTTGGATCGCGCCTGCGCTGGCGAGAATGAGGGAGTTGACGGCGCGCGTGGGTTCTCGGTCTGCGAGCGCCTCTTGCGGCAGTTGCAACCATGCGAGGTGGGGAACGGGTTCGACCTGTTGGGCGGAGCCCGCGTTGACGAGCATGGCGTATCGCGCGTCGGCGACGATGTCGGGGGGGATATCGAGTCCCCAGCGTTGCAGCAGGGGAAAGTCGTTGGAGGCGAGGGGGATGGGAATGTTGAGGCTGGAACGTCGCGATGGCGAGGTGCTTTCGTAGTGAGGGTCGAGGAACAGAAGCGCCTTGCCGCCTTGCAACATGTATTGGTCGAGCGCGTACAGGAGTTCTTCGTCTTCGACCTGCGGATGCAAGAAGACGACGAGGTCGGTTTTTTGCGCGTCGAAGTCTTCGGAGACGAAGAGGGTATCGATGTCGAAGTCGGCTTCCAGCGCTTGGAAGGCGCGCCACATGCCTCTGCCTGCTTGCGCGCCGTATCCGCCGAGGGGCTCCAGCGAAGTCACGAGCGCGATACGAGGTTTCTCTTCTCGTTCCAGTTCGACGAGCGTGCGCATCACCTCGTATTCCAGCGTCTGTTCGCGCTCGAGCAGGAGGAAGGGGATGAGCAAGCTTTCTTGCGGACGTTGAGGCGATCGTTCGCGGGTGATTTTTAGTCCGAAGAAGACCTGTTCGCCGCTTTGGTCGATGGCGAGCGGCGACAA
>JABAAA010000083.1:0-3572 GCA_014239005.1 Alphaproteobacteria bacterium
GTTGCAACCTTCGGAATCGAAAAGTGGCACGAGGCGCTCCGAAAAACCGAAACCGTCAGCGAGTTCCTGTGGCGCGACGAAAAAAACGCATCCTCCCCTCTGCACACGCCAGAGCAGCTCGCAGCCTTGGAAAAAACGCTCGCCGCGCATGCCGACACCGTCAAAGCTCCTCTGCTTGCAAAGCACTATCGCGCCTTCTTCAAGGATGCTCTGTTCGCAGAGCGTCGCAGGAAAAACAAACGAGACTCGATTGCGCAAGAATCTATGCCCTACTCTAACGACGAGCAGCAGCGATTGCGCCACTTGCAAGAATGCCTTCTTGCAGCCTTGGCAAGCCATCCGCAGCTCTGGGATAAATACGAAGATCGATTCGCAAGAACTGCCTTGCCGTACGACTTGGACGCGGCGAGGCAAGCGATGCTGCTCGCTTACCAAGATGCTCCCAAAGACGCAAACCTGACACAACTGCTGTGGCAGAGCGCAGGCGAAGTTTTGCAAAACATTGTGCGAGCGCCCGCGTTCTTCGCGCAAAACCCCTACTTGCAAGCGCAAGCCTCCATCGAGCAAGCTCAAGCGTCCGTCGAAAAAATCTTCTTCGCCCTCGAATACTTCGCCATGCGCCAAGACTTGAAACGACCATTGAAAGAACCCTCGAAACAACAATTGACAGCCGAGCAATTAAGATACATCCACGGAGAGGCCAGCCAAATCTTCCACGACAAAATGCAAGCCGACCACTGACCTCCACAACCTCGTTCTTGACAAACGCTCCCTCTTCGGTATAGATTTTGCTCTCCATTCCTCGTGTACTCATCACAAGTCGAAGCCTGCCTCGAAACATCGAGGCTCGGGGCGGAGACTTGGGTCGCCGCTTGGGTTGCCGTGCGTTGCAAAACATCGCCACAGATCCGTCTCACAACCACCTCCTCCTCCACCTCCTCCCTCCCCGAACATAGAAGACCATGAAGATTGACAAAACATCCGACAAGACATCCAACAATGCCTCCAACAATGCCTCCGACAAGGCATCGCAAGAGAAAGTCTCGTTCTTACGAAAGGTCAAGGGATTCTTCTCCCGCTCGACGAAAGGCGGCAGAGCGGGAAAACACGACTCCGCGCGAGAACAGAGGATGCGACGTATGCGCGACCTCGTTGCAAAAATCGTCCGACGCGTCCAACACAATTCTGAGAAGTCCATCGATCTACAAACGATCGAAACGCTCTTGCCGGAAAACCTGCGAGCACCCGAAGACCTAGACGAGCTGCTCGAACGCCTCGCGCGACGAGGCATCTCGCCGCAGGACAGCCAACGCGCCGAGCAGCAGGCAGACGGCTCGCGTGTCCCATCCGCATCCCCCTCGCCCGCCTCGCAGGAGATGCAAGACGACGACGGCGACGCCTGGGAAGAAGAAGAGACAGAAGAAAAAGAAGTCACCGTCAAAAAAGCCCCCCCCCCCGCAAACGCAGAGGCAAGCTATACCGACGATCCTGTACGCATCTACCTGCGCGAAATGGGCGGCGTCGAGCTGCTGTCGCGCGAGGGAGAGGTTGCCATCGCCAAACGAATCGAGGCGGGAAACCGCACCGTCATTCGCGCCTTGTGCGCTTGTCCTGTGGCACTGCGCTCGCTCTTGCGCTGGCACGACGAGCTCGAACAGGGACAATGTGTCTTGCGCGAAATCATCGACTTGGAAAAAACTTGGAACGAGGTGCATAACAAAAAGCCTCCTTCCAAGGCGAACACCTCCGAAGGAGCAGGAAACGCAGGCAACGCAAGCAACGCGCATCGCGACGACGAAGGGAAGGACGCTGCCCGCGAAGACGAGCTCGCTCCTCCTGTCAGCGTTATGGAGCAGTCGCTCAAGGCTGCGACGATCGAGAAGTTCTTGACGATCGGCAAGTACTACGCGCAGCTCGAGAAGTTGCAACGCAAGCGTTTGCGCTATTTGCAACGCGGTAGCACGGTGCATGCGTCTTTAAACACGTCCTACCAATCGCTAATCGCCGAAATCGTCCGAGCCATGACAGCGATCAACCTACACGCCTTGAAGCGCGAAGAGATCATCGACAAGCTTCGTTTTCACCATCAAAAAATTTCTCAATGGGAGATGCAGATTGCCGGGTTCGCGCGTCGTTCGCGCATTCCGATCGCCGAGTTCCGCAAAGCCTATCTGGGTCGGGAGCTCGAGGAGGACTGGCTGGAGGGGCAGAAAAAAAATAGCAAGGAGTGGCAAAACTTCGTCCAGTTGCACGGCAAGAAGGTCGAGACGTTGCGCGCGCAGATGCGCAACTTGGCGGAAGAGACCATGATGCCGACGGCGGAGCTCAGCTTGCTCAACAACGACATCCGTCGTGCCGAGAGGACTGCGGGCGAGGCGAAGCAGGAGATGATCAAAGCCAATCTGCGGTTGGTGATTTCGATCGCCAAGAAATACACGAACAGGGGGTTGCAATTCCTCGATTTGATTCAGGAGGGGAACATCGGCTTGATGAAGGCTGTCGACAAGTTCGAGTATCGTCGTGGTTACAAGTTTTCGACATACGCGACCTGGTGGATTCGTCAGGCGATCACGCGCTCGATTGCCGATCAGGCGCGCACGATTCGCATTCCGGTGCATATGATCGAGACGATCAACAAGCTATTGCGTACTTCGCGGCAGATGTTGCACGAGATCGGGCGCGAGCCCACGCCTGATGAGTTGGCGGAGAAGTTGCATATGCCGCTGGATCGGGTTCGCAAGGTGATGAAGATTGCCAAAGAGCCCATTTCGTTGGAGACGCCGGTTGGCGACGAGGAGGACAGTTCGATCGGTGATTTTATCGAGGATGTGAATGCCTTGTTGCCGACGGACGCTGCGATTCAGAGCAATTTGCGTGCGACGACGACGAAGATTTTGTCTTCTTTGACGCCGCGCGAGGAGCGTGTTTTGCGGATGCGTTTTGGCATTGGCAACAACAGTGATCACACGCTGGAGGAAGTTGGGCAGCAGTTTGCGGTCACGCGCGAGCGCATTCGTCAGATCGAGGCTAAGGCATTGCGCAAGTTGAAACACCCGACGCGCTCGCGGAAGCTCAAGAGCTTTTTGGATCAGTAGGATTTTTTCGATGTCTGTCGACTATAAATCTCGTTCATATTTGTCGGTGCAGGAGGTATCTCACTATACGGGATATTCTGTTTCCGAAATTCATAAGTATGTAAAGCTTGGCAAGATTGAGGCTTCTCGTTCAACAAGCGGTCAGTATCGTTTTAAGATATCCAACATCAAAAAATTTTATAAATCTATAGAGAAAAATAATATTTCGGAAGACAGCAATATAAAAAACGAATCTGATTTAACGATAAAGACAGGAGAAAATACGCAGCGCATTATCAATATCGATGCCCGCAATTTATCCTTGTTGCCTTCAGGGTCGGTACACTTAGTCATCACATCACCACCTTATTTTAATGCCAAAATGTACTCTGTCGAGTCGAAGGATGGTGATGAAAAAGATTTAGGAAACATCCATGATCTTGAAAATTGGTTTGATGAAATAACAAAAGTTTGGGAAGAAGTTTTTCGAGTTTTGCA
>JABAAA010000083.1:3582-5970 GCA_014239005.1 Alphaproteobacteria bacterium
CGGTCACGCGCGAGCGCATTCGTCAGATCGAGGCGAAGGCATTGCGCAAGTTGAAGCATCCGACGCGCTCTAGAAAGCTCAAGAGCTTTTTGGACCAGTAGGAAATTTTCGATGTCTGTCGACTATCAATCGCGCTCATATCTATCGGTGCAGGAGGTCTCACACTACACAGGGTATTCTGTTTCTGAAATTCATAAGTATGTAAAACTCGGCAAGATTGTGGCTTTTCGATCAACGAGTGGACAGTATCGTTTTAAATTTTCTAATATCGAGAAATTTTGTCAATTTATTCAAAAAAATGATATTGTAGAAAATAGCAATATAAAAAATAACTCTGATTTAACAATAAATATAAAAGGAAACACGCAACGTATTATCAATACCGATGCCCGCGATTTGTCCTTGCTTCCTTCAGGGTCGGTGCACTTGGTTGTTACATCGCCGCCTTATTTTAACGCCAAAATGTACTCTGTTGAATCACAAGAAGGAAAGAAGAAAGACTTGGGAAATATCCATGACCTTGAAATTTGGTTTGACGAAATAACTAAAGTTTGGCAAGAAGTCTTTCGGGTCTTGCAAGCAGGGCGTAAATTTTTTCTTAATATTATGAATCTTCCTGTGCGTTATGACAAAACTTTTCGCACATTGAATTTAGTTGGCAAGTCGATCGAAGCTTGTGAATCGGTTGGCTTTGTTTTCAAACGTGATATTATTTGGCACAAGACCAATGGGGTGCGTGCGCATTTCGGCACTTTCCCTTATCCTGGTGGTATTCTTCTTAACAATATGCATGAGTTCATATTAGAATTTGAAAAATTGGGCAACAGCGCTAAGAAATATTCTCATCTTTCAAAGGAACAAAAAGAGGAATCAAAAATCGACAAAGAATTTTGGCTGTCCTTAAAAAATTCAGACGTTTGGCTGATGAAACCTGAAAAAAGTGGACATCGTCGAGAACATATTGCTCCCTTTCCACTGGAACTTCCCGAACGTTTGATAAGGGCTTACAGCTATATTGGCGAAAAAGTTTTAGATCCTTTTATGGGGTCAGGGACAACGCTACTTGCGGCGCAAAACCACGGTCGTCATGGAATTGGCGTTGATGTCAATGCTGATTTTTATGACTTGGCAAAAAGACGCTTGTCAAATAATGAAAATGAAAGTAACGCGCAGAAGCAAAAAGACATGTCTTTCTAATCGCCATGTCTAACAAAATCACATACGCGCAATCCAGCGATATTAAATCACGAACTTTTCAGGAATACAGATATGATATGAAAAGAAAAGCTATTGCAGAGCTTGAGTTTTTACCGGTACTGGAAAATATCTTGCGGAAGGAAAAAAACGACAAATATTTGGTCGTCGAAAAATATGGCGTTGATAGCAAGCTTTGGTTTGTTCAAGACAGAAAAATCAATAGCAAACCAGATTATGTGACTAAAAATAAGGATGGAGAAAAATTTTACTATGAATTTCAATACGCAAAAAAAGACAATCTGGACTTCTTTGATTTCAAAGAAGCTAAAGTAGGAAAAAAATATCAAGGAGAGCGTATTCCTTATAATGATCGAGAGTTTTTTTATGTTATCCAACCTAAAAAAGTTTACGGCTTTTTGTCCCCTAGCTGGATTGCGGAACATGCCGAAAAAGGCGTCGTTCCTGCTTGGGGAAACAGAGTAGCGTATCGAGTAAAACCAGAAACTTTTTTTCTTGTTGTCAACAATAAAAGCAAGGATATTGATAAAACTATATTGGATATAGAAAAAAAACTAAATTTACTAGAGTTTCAGAAACTTTTCCTTGTTAAAGAAATTCAAAAACTATCGACTTTCTTACAACAGTCTGTTGATAGAAAAGAAATTTTCAAAATTGCTCCAACAACAGTGCTAGGATTTTTTAAAATATGTTTACTCTTAAACAAAATGCAAGAAAAGCCTAAAAACGCAGGAGTATGGCTTGTTTACGCTTGTTCGTTCTTTGCGGAAAGTCTTTCTTCTGTTGATTTAGCGCGGTTGACATTTTGTATAGATTTCCTTTATTTTTCGGATGATTGCAACAATATTCAAAACAACGAACTTTCTTCGCTTGAAGATTTTGTTTTGGAATCTATCAATCGCACAAAAAATAATTTCCAATCTGATGGCTCTTGTCTTCCAGAACCACACGTTGCCCCTGTAGATGCTATTCAGGCTACTCTTTTTTCACTCAATTTGCTAGAAGATATTAGCCAATGCTTGCATTATGTCAACCGTTCTGTTAAAATTAAACCTATTAAAAATTAAATGTTCATAACCGAAATAAGCATTAGAAGACCTGTTGTTTCATGGGTAATGTCTTTAATTTTAATTGTGTTTGGACTTTTTGTTTTTTGGAAGTTGCCAGTAAGAG
>JABAAA010000084.1 GCA_014239005.1 Alphaproteobacteria bacterium
TTGTCCTTAACCGTGCTGTCGCTGTTGTGGATGTCGTGACCGCTTTCGCCCAGCATTCTTTTCAGGTCAGGCAAGTAGTGTTGAGGAACATTTTTTTGTTCGAGCCAGCGCGCCGTCGTGTTCTTATGCAATCCAATATAACGCGCGATCGAATCCAAAGTGTGAATTTTTCGCGCTCGATTAAAACAATCTAACGTTTCGTGATGCGTCCAATTTCTACCCGCATCCTCAAGGTTGGGAAATACAGATTGCCTGCTTGGCATGGATATTCTTTTCAACATGTTCGATTCAAAGACGAACAAGAAAAATCGTTGTAGAGCTCCTTGTACTCTTGGACAACATCGCCCTTGCGAAAACCAGGTGTGCTGGTCGTGTGCCTCATCGCCAACGCGCCGTAGTCGATTTTACGAAGGTTCTCCAAAAACTTCTCCCCCTTCGCCTTAAACAAGATCCATTGCTTGTGCTTTTCACAACGGTCCGCCTTCTCTTCTTTTCTTCCGTAATCCTGATATCCCTGACACGGCACGGCAAAATCAAATTCCTTATCAAAAACTTTCAAAGCATCCTTCGTGTTGTTATACTGATGCATCTCAAAATCAGGATGCGCGATGGCAGGAGCTTTCAACAGACGCCCATCCTTCCTCCTCGTAGGTAGCCTCGTCCATACCTGAAACTCCGTGCGCACATAATAGACAGATTTTTCCTCTGTGCGAAAAGAATCGGGCGGCAGCATCTTACCGTAGATCCATTTCACCTCCTCAGGCATCTGCTTGTGGATAAAGTACTTGCGAAAAATGACGGGAACAATAAAAGCCACCGTGTCCGCCACCTCGAAAGCCCGTTGGAAAAATCGCACCGCCAACTTGCCGCGCTTGCCAAACGGAGGGTTGCCCACAGCAACGGTACTCTTCTCCGCAGAAGGCAATCGATACCTCTCCTCAAGAAAATCCCACTGCTCGACTTCGGGATGCCTCGGCGCGATGTCCAAGCCTTTCCTGCGCCCTTCAGGGAGCAGGTCGTAAAACACGCCGTCACCCGCGCTCGGCTCGACAAAGAACGGCGCCTTTCCCAACGCCTTGCCCAAAAGTCCCTTTTGCAACAGAGGACACAGCGCCCGCCAGCACTCGCGTGCAACCTCGTGCTGCGTGTAGAACTGATCCAGCTTGTCCTGAGGCATCCTCTTCTCCCTATCCACGCCATATGGTCAGAAACACGCTTCTCAAACGTGCTTGCCAAACACGCTTGCCATCATCTAGCAAGAACGATGGATTCTCGTCAAGGAAAACCTCTGCCTCTCTCTCGCTTGCGCTTGACAGAGCGCGGCGCGCGGGCTAGAGTCCGTGTCGCGGGGTGGAGCAGTTTGGTAGCTCGTCAGGCTCATAACCTGAAGGTCGTAGGTTCAAATCCTACCCCCGCAACCCCTTCTTGTATTTTCCTGTCCTCTGCCTTGTCATGTCCTCCGCTTTACCAAAAACGATGGCAGGCGTGTTGCTGACAGGACACGGCGGACTCGACAAGCTCGAGTATCGAACAGACCTTCCCGTTCCTCAACCTCGCGTCGGCGAAGTTCTCGTCAAGCTGTCGGCGGCTGCCATCAACAATACCGACATCAACACGCGCAGCGGCTGGTACGATTCCGCAGTGACCGTCGCAACCTCGCAAGGCGCAGAACAGGGATTCGCCCAAGGATTCACCCAGGGATTCACAAAAACGAGCGACGAACGAACCTTTGGCAACAGCGGCGAGCGCCGTACTTGGTCTGGCTCTTCCTTGTCTTTTCCGTTAGTTCAGGGTGCGGACGGTTGTGGCGTTGTGGTTTCTCTCGGCGAGGGCGTTTCGGAAGAACTGTTGGACAAGCGCGTCGTGTTGAACGCGATGCAAGACGCGGGAGAATGGATCTGTCATTGTCTGGGCTCTGAGATGGACGGCTGTTACGCGCAATACGTGCGTGTGAAATCGAGCGAGGTGTATCCGAGCACCTCGAAGCTTTCGGATGCAGAGCTCGCAGCGATTCCTTGCGCCTATTCGACGGCAGAAGGGTTGGTGCAACGTTCGGGGGTGATTCGCGGCGAGAAGGTTCTTGTCACCGGCGCGTCAGGGGGCGTGGGGCTGGCGGCGGTGCAGCTCGCTACGTTGCGCGGCGCGGAGGTGACTGGTCTTGTTGGCAAGGGGAAGGGGCAGTTGGTGAGCGAAAACGGCGCGGCGAGATTTGTCGAGCGACAACTTCCTTTGCGCGAAAGTATGGAGGAGGAATCGATTGATGTGGTGATCGATCTTGTGGGAGGTAGTGTGACGACGGACGGGGATTGGTCGGATGTCATGTGGGTGTTGCGACGTGGCGGTCGTTATGCGGTATCGGGCGCGATTGCAGGGCCGATCGTTTCGTTGGATTTGCGTCAGTTATATTTGAAGGATTTAACCTTTTTGGGTTGTACGTATCAAGGTCGCGAAATTTTTCCGAAGTTGATGGAGTATGTAGAGCGCGGTCAGGTGAAGCCTGTTGTGGCGAAGCAGTTTCCGTTGGAGGAGATTCACGAGGCGCAGCGTGCTTTTTTGAGAAAGGATTTTGTGGGCAAGATCGTCCTGATTCCGCCGAAGTAGAGGAGCTTGTTGTTTCGGGGTATCATTTTTAGGGAATAATGTGTTTGTGATTCGATATAATTACTCTTCTTCAGCGCTCTGATATTTTAAAGTCTTTGTGCTTTTGACACCCAGCTCTTTAAGCTTGTTCGTTCTATCCAAAATGTTTCCTCTGCCGCTGGATAGTTTTTTCATCGCTGCGTCATAAGTGTTTTGCACGCCACCCAGTTGTTGCCCGTGTTTCTCCATATCTTCGACAAAGGACGCGATCTTGTCGTACAATGCGCCTCCTTCTTTTGCAATGTCCTCTGCGTGCTTGTTTTGTCGCTCGGTACGCCAAGTCTGGTAGATGGTTTGCAACGCCAACAGCAAGGTCGTCGGAGAGACTATCATAATTTTTCTTTCCAAAGCATAGGTAAGCAAAGACTTGTCCTTCTCAAGTGCTAACAACAATGCCGATTCGATAGGAACAAACATCAAGACAAAATCGAGATTCCTCGTCTCGCCCAATCTGGCATAGTCTTTCTCGCCCAACTCTTTGACGCGCAACTTCATGCTTTGCAAAAAATCTCGTAACGCATCCTGTTTTTCTTCTGCCTGCTCGCTACTGACGTGTCGTTCGTAATCGACCAAAGGCGTTTTGGCATCGATAAAAACAGCGCGCTCGCCCGGCAAGAAGACGACGGCATCAGGACGGGAGCGTTCTCCGCTTTCTCTGTCCGTGTAGTTGGCTTGCAACTGGTACTCTTCTCCTTCGCGCAACCCGGAGCTTTCCAACGCCTTGCCGAGCTGCATCTCGCCCCATTTTCCTCTTGTTTGCGGCTCGCCCTTGAGCGCTTTGGTCAGATTTTCAGCTTGCTGCGAGACTTGCCGATAGCCCTCGTTCATCTGTTGCAACTGTCCTTTCAGGTCGGTCTGCGAGCGCGACGAATCTCTCACATCACGCGAGAGCCCTTCTATCTGCACGCGGAAGGGTTGGAGCATGGCATCGATGCGTTCTCGGCTTGTTTCTGACAATCGTTGTTCGGTCTGTTCGATGAGCTGTGAGGCACTTTTTTCACCGCGTGCACGTGCGCGCATCCATCCAACGGCGAGTCCGAGCGCGAAGACGCCGACAGCCGCAAAGAGGTAGAGGAGTATCTCCATGGGTTGCATTGTTATCGTGCGTCGTTTTTTTGTCAACGGGTTCTTGTCGCTGTTTTTCTTTGGACGGGGAGGGATGAGTTGGTTAAGATGGGTATCTTATGGTTTCGGGCTTGCCTTTGTTGTTGCGTCGTCGATGGAGGGATCGAGGGTATTTGCTTGCGGACGGGGCGATGGGAACGCGGTTGATGACGGCGGGGTTGGCGGAGGGTGCTTTGCCTGAACGATGGAACAGAGACCGCGCTGCGGATGTTGTTGCGATTCATCGTTCGTATATGGATGCGGGGAGTGACATTGTGCTGACGAATTCGTTCGGGGGAAATCGCGCTCGGCTTGCGATGCACGGGGCGGAGGGGGAGTTGGAAGAATTGAATGTGGCGGCGGTGCGTTGTGTGATGCGAGCGAAGGAGGATAGCGGGAGGGAGGTTGTGGTAGCGGGTTCGATGGGTCCTACGGGGGAGTTGTTGTATCCGTTGGGGAAGTTGTCGGAGGGGGATATGGAGGAGATGTATGACGAGCAAGCTTGTGCCTTGGCTAAGGGGGGAGCGGATCTGTTGTGGATTGAGACGCAATCGGATTTGAAAGAGATGGGTTGTGCGATGCGAGCTGCGGGAAAGGTGGGGTTGCCGTACAGCGTGACGGGATCGTTTGACACGGCGGGAAGTACGATGATGGGGGTATCTCCTGAGAAATTGGTAGATTTTTGTTTGGATATTAAAAGGAGCAGTATTGGAGGTATGTTTTGGGGGATGGGGTTGAATTGCGGGTTAGGTGCGAGTGACACTTTGTTGTCGTTGCGGAGGTTGATAAAGAAGTTGGAAGATGTCGGTAATCGTGATGCTCTGGCGGTGATTGTGAAGGGAAATTGTGGTGTTCCGCAGTGGCGGGATGGTGCGTTTCGCTATAGCGGGAGCGAGGAGTTGATGGGCGAGTATGCAATATTGGCGAGGAGGTTAGGTGCGGATGTTGTAGGATTGTGTTGTGGATCTGGTGGGGAACATATGAAGACGATGGGGGAGCGGTTGGCGGGGGGGATAGGGGATGATTCTGTGCCAAGCGAGGAGGAGATTGAGCGAATTGTGGGAAAGGCGGAGGGGGCTAAGGGGGGAGAGCAGAAGGAGCGGCGGCGGAAGAGGCGCGAGAAGTAGGGGTGTCTATCTCTGCTCGCGCTTGCAGAGACAGAGCGGGCGTGACAACCTGAAGGATTGTGCGCGTTCTGTGCGCGAGCGAAGGGAGGCGCACAGCCTTTTTCTTACCCGTAGCGCGTTTTGCAAAAACGCACTACGGTATTTTTTTGTTGATAATATCAAATAAATTTCTTATTATAATGTCTTCATCGATTCGAAAAGAGAGTCGGAATAAAACATACATGTTTAACAAAAAAGGAGGTTATATACATGGAAATTATTTTTATTAAAATTGTCTTAAAGTGCGATCACGCGAAATGGCTCGGTTTTTTGTTTGGGATGCTATTGTTTGGGAAACTTTATTTAATTTTAGATATATTCAATGTTGTCTTCGAGATTCTTAAACTCTTGTTACTCTTATAATTATTGCCGTCCTTTTTTCCTAGGACGAGGTAGAACAGAATCGCTGTCACGCGTAACCTTTCGAGTTGTCGCACTCGCGCGCGGCTTGTTTTCGCGCGAAGCTGGAAAAAAATGCGCTTGTCTCTGCTCGCGCTTGTGCTTTTTGAGGAGCACGCGCTTGCAGAGACAAGAACAACGATCTCCCTAAAACAACGATTCCTGACTAGGATCGTTTACCATCACAGGCTCCTCTTCTTTCTCTTCCTCGCGCACCTCTTTTTCTCGCACCTCTTCTTCTTGCCGATCTTCAGCTTGTCCATGAGCTTGTCCATGAGCTTGTCCTTGAGCTTGTTCCTGAACTTGTTCATGAACTTGCTCCTGCTCTCTAATAGCCTCCTCCCTCTTCGGCGCGACCTTGTCTTTCTCCTCTCTTCGTCGCCAGCCCCCCCCTTCCTCGTACCAAAACCCCGCCTTGACATCCTCCATGCCACACAACTCCCCCCACAATTTCTCCGCAATCCCCCCTGCTCCCCCATCCCCCTCCTCGTACAGAAAACAACACAACCCAAAACTCCCCCCATCCCTCGCCAAATTTATTCCTTCTTCAGCGTCCTCTCCCTCCTGCCAGTGAAACAACACGTTCGCTCCATTAATAGCCTCCCCATTCTCTCCATCCGTTCCTAGCCCCCTCGTC
>JABAAA010000085.1 GCA_014239005.1 Alphaproteobacteria bacterium
GCCTCCGTCGCCTCCAGCCCCAACGCAATGCCATAACCCTGAACCATCTCCGTCACCTCGCTGCCAACCATGCTCGCTCCCAAAAACGCCCCGCTCGCCTCGTCGAACACAACCTTCACCATGCCAGCCTCCTCCCCCAACGCAATCGCCTTGCCGTTCGCCATCAACGGAAACCTGCCAACCCTAACCCTGCATCCCTCCCCCTCCGCCGCTTTGGCGCTCATCCCCACGCTCGCTACCTGCGGAGAAGTGTAGACACAACTGGGAATACGCTCCCGAACGAGCGGCTCAACAACCTCCCCCGCAATCGACTCGACACAAACAACCCCCTCATGCGACGCCTTGTGCGCCAACATCGGAGCGCCCGCAACATCCCCAATCGCATAAATTCCACGAACACTCGTCCGCAACAAGCCGTCAACCTCGATCACACCACGATCTCCGTCAAACACAACTCCCGCTTCCTCCAACCCCAAACCCTCCACATTGCCCACAACCCCCACCGCAGACAAAACACGATCAACCTCCACCTTCTCCCCTCCCCCCAAAGAAACGACAACCCCTCCGTCCTTCTTGCGCGCAACGCCCTCGATCGTCTCGCCCAACAGAAACTTGACGCCTCCGCGGCGTTCCATCTCGGATTGCAACATGTTCGCGATCTCCTCGTCCTCGTGGAATAAAATGCGCGCGGCAGCCTCCACAACAACAACCTCGACACCAAAGGCTGCAAAATAACTCGCGAACTCCAAGCCAATCGCTCCGCCGCCCGCAACAAGAAGACGCTTCGGAAAATCCTCGACCACCATCGCATCCCGATAACCCCACACAACTTTCCCGTCGATCGGAACGCTCGGCAGCTCGCGCGCTCGAGCTCCCGTCGCCAGCAGGATATGCTCGGCTTTGACAACCTCCTCTTTACCCCCTTGCTTACCTTTTTGCTTGTTTCGGTTCTTTGCTTCGATCACGATTTCTCCTTTTCCCGCCAGCCTCGCCGAGCCGAAGCGAACCTCGATGTTGTTCTTCTTCATCAACATCTCGACGCCGTCGTTCAACCTCGCCGCCACAGCGCGCGACCGCGCGACCATTCGTTTCGCGTCGAACCCGCTGCCGCCCCCGACATTCAAGCCGAACGACTGCATGTGTTTCAAGCTTTGCCACAGCTCGGCTGTGTGCAACAAAGCCTTTGTGGGAATACAGCCCCAGTTGAGACAAATTCCTCCCAAAGCCTCGCGCTCGATCAACAGGACGCGCAAGCCCAGTTGTCTGGCGCGAATGGCGGCGACATAGCCTCCGGGTCCCCCGCCGACGATGGCAAGGTTGTAAGGATCGGACATGGAATTGATTCTACAAAGATTTTGCTTGCCTGTCGAGAAGAGGTTGCTACACTGGGGTATGAGCGGAGCAAGTGCCGAGACGACCGCGCGAGTGCAAGCCCTTTCTGCCGAACGCTACAAGTACGGCTTCGAGACGGAGATCGAGACAGAAAAAGCGCCGAAAGGGCTGAACGAGAGCATCGTGCGCTTTATCTCGGAGAAAAAAGAAGAGCCTTCATGGCTTTTGGATTTTCGCCTGAAAGCCTATCGCCGCTGGCAAGGGATGCGCGAGCCGCGTTGGGCGAAGTTGAACATTCGTCCGATCGACTACAACGCGATTCACTACTACGCCGCGCCGCGGAAAAAAGATGCGCTGCAGTCTTTGGACGAAGTCGATCCGACCTTGCTAGCCACCTACGAGAAGCTCGGCATTCCTCTGAAAGAGCAGGAGTGGTTAGCCGGCGTTGCGGTGGATGCCGTTTTCGATTCGGTTTCGGTGGCGACCACCTACAAGGAGAAGCTGGCCGAGCAGGGCATCGTGTTCGGCTCGATCTCGGATGCGGTGAAGACGCATCCCGAGCTGGTGCAACAATATTTGGGCAGCGTCGTTCCGTACAACGACAACTTCTTCGCCTGTCTGAACGCTGCCGTGTTTACGGACGGCTCGTTCGCCTACATTCCGAAAGGGGTTCGCTGTCCGATGGAGCTGTCGACCTATTTTCGCATCAACGCGCGGGATTCGGGACAGTTCGAACGCACGCTGGTGATCGTCGAGGACGCCTCGTATGTGAGCTATTTGGAAGGATGCACAGCTCCGCAGCGCGACGAGAACCAACTGCACGCGGCGGTCGTTGAGTTGGTGGCATTGGGCTGCGGCGAGATCAAATACTCGACCGTCCAAAACTGGTACCCCGGCGACGAGAACGGCGTCGGCGGCATCTACAACTTTGTGACGAAACGAGGCGCTTGTCGCGGACACGGCTCGCGCATCACTTGGACGCAAGTCGAAACAGGCTCTGCGATCACTTGGAAGTATCCGAGTTGCATCTTGCAAGGCGACGAATCCAGCGGCGAGTTCTACTCGGTCGCGATCACGAACAACAAGCAGCAGGCGGACACAGGCACGAAGATGTTGCACTTGGGCAAAGGCACGCGATCGCGCATCATTGCCAAGGGTATTTCTGCAGGACAGGCGGATCAGACCTATCGCGGCTTGGTGCGCGTCGCAGAAAGGGCTGTGGGTGCGCGCAACTTCACGCAATGCGATTCGTTGTTGATCGGGGATCGTTGCGGTGCGCACACGGTGCCTTACATCGAAAGTCGCAATCCGAGCGCGACCATCGAGCATGAAGCTTCGACGAGCAGGATCGGCGAAGACCAGCTGTTTTATTGCCGTCAACGCGGGTTGGACGCGGAGAGCGCAACCTCGATGATCGTCAACGGCTTTTGCAAAGAGGTTTTGCAAACCTTGCCGATGGAGTTTGCCGTAGAAGCGCAGAAGCTGGTCGGCATCTCGCTGGAAGGAAGCGTCGGCTAGAGTGTCGGCTAGAGCGTCGGCTAATAGCGTTGGCTAATAGTGTCGGCTAAGAGCGTCGGCTAAGAAAGAGCGCCTCGGTTAAAATTGTCTCTACGCTCCTGTCTCAAAGCTTTGCCACTCGCTCGTGTGTTAGCGACTTGCGGGGGGATCGGATTGTTGCGTCCCGCTTCCGGCACTTGGGGGTCTGGGGCGGCGGTGTGTTGTTGCGCCTTGCTGGAACTTCTGGGAGGGGGAAAGGAATCTTGTGCGCTGTTGGCGGTGGCGGCTTTTGTGCTGGGGGTGCCGAGCGCGCAGCGTTACGGCGATCTCACGGGACGAGCGGATCACTCGAACATCGTGATCGACGAGTTTGCGGCACAGGCGGGAGTTCTTGTTTTTGCGCCGATGTTTTTTGTTCCTGGCTCTGCGCTTGATGCCAAGGGCTTGGCGGGTTGGGCTGCGGGGTTTGTGCTGTTTCGGCTATGTGACATCGTGAAGCCTTTTCCTGCGGGCTGGATTGATCGGCGTTGGAAGAACGGGTGTGGGGTGATGTTGGACGATGTTGTGGCGGGAATTTGGGCTGTAGGATTTTTGTGGCTTTTGGGGTTGTTGTGGGGGACGGGGGGTATATGGGAGATGGAGGGGTATCGATTTTTTCTGTGAGGGTTGAGGAGGACATTTCTAGGGTTGCGTCTTGCGTTGTGGCGAAGGCGCGAGCGGGAGGTGTTCGGATAGTTTCTGCGGAGTCGGTGACGGGGGGCATGGTGGGTAGTGCGTTGACGAGCGTTTCGGGAGTGTCTGAGGTTTATGGCGGCGGGGTGGTGAGTTACGGGGATGGAGCGAAGGTTGGGTTGTTGGGGGTTTCACGCGCGGAGCTGGCGCGGGAAGGTGCGGTGAGCGCGTGGGTTGTGCGAGCGATGGTGAGGGGTTTGTTGTTGCGGGGGGAGGTGGTGTGGGGAGCGGGGAGGCTTTTAGGGGTGGGGGTTGTGGGCTATGCGGGTCGTGACGGGGGGGAGAAGTTGGAGAGGGAGGATGTTGGGGTGGTGTATGTGGCGGTGGGCTTTGCGGAGGGAGAGGTGCGTGTCGAGGAGCATCGGGTGAAGGCGCGCGGTCGTGACGCGGTGAGAGGGCGGGCTACGCTGTTGGCGTTGGAGGCGCTGGAACGGAGCTTAGTTTTGCGAAGGTAGACGAGGTGCGTGGTTTGCGAACAAGCAGAGTGCTTCGCGTAGCGTCAAGTCAACAAGCTAGCTACAGATAGCAGGAAGTAGGGGTTGTCATTTTGAATGTGTATGGTAAATGCCAAATCGTTTATCGGATTCGCTGCGTCTAAGTAGGCACCTTCGATTGTTATTTCGTCGGTTATTCCGTCGGTGGTATCTTTGTCCACGCGGATGACGAGGTCCTCGCCGACTTTTGTGAAGGAGCCCAGAGTGATGTCTGATGATTCATAACCGGAATTTTCAAACCTCAAGATCATATTTCCGTCTGTATCGGTGATGGTGTCTGATCCGTGTCCTGTCGAGAAGATATAGGTGTCGTCGCCGTCGCCGCCGTGAAGTTGATCGTTGCCCGCGAGGGCTTCCAGCCTGTTGGCACTGCTGTCGCCTGTGAGCGTATCGTCGAAGAGCGAGCCGATAAGGTTTTCAATGCCTGTCAGCTTATCGCCTACTGCATCTCCGTTGGGATTGCCATTGAACGTATCTGCCTGCGCATTAACACCTGTGATTCTGAGATCGACATTGACCGCCAAAGCGGAGCTTTCGTAGCTCGCCGTATCACCATCGCTGCCGCTGACGCCGCCGTCGATCGTGTCTGCGCCCGCTCCGCCTTCGATGATGTTATCCTCGATATCGCCCGTGAGCATGTCATCGAACGCCGAGCCGATAAGGTTTTCAATGCCTGTCAGCGTGTCGCCCGCGGCGTGTCCGTTGTCGTCCGTCTCTTGTGCCGTTGTTCGAGTGAGATCGACGGTGACCCCCGCATCCGAGCTTTCATAGCTCGCCGTATCTGCGCCCGTACCGCCGTAGAGTATATCTGCGCCTGCCCCGCCTTCCAGTATGTTTTCCTTGAAGTCGCCCGTGAGCGTATCCCCATGGTCGCTGCCGATGAGGTTTTCAATGCCCGTCAGTCTGTCTCCATCGTATTCCTTGGATCCTCCTTCTACTCCTTGTAAGGTGCTGTAGAGAAGAACATTAACAGCTTCCGCGGCGTTTTCGTAGGAGACCGTATCTTTGCCAGCGCCGCCTGTGAATGTGTCTCCGCCCTTGCCGCCTTCAAAGATATTGGCTTTGCTGTCGCCCGTGAGCGTATCCCCATAGTCGCTGCCGATGAGGTTTTCGATGTTCGTCAGCGTGTCGCCCGCGGCGTCTCCGCCTGCGTTGTTGCTGTTATCCGAGAGATCGACCGTAACAGCATTAGCAGAGCCTGCGTAGCTCGCCGTGTCGTCACCCGCGCCACCGTAGAGTTGATCGCCGCCTTCGCCGCCTTCGAGGATATCGTCGCCCTCGTCGCCGTAGAGTTCATCGCCGCCTTCGCCGCCGCGCAGGGTGTCCGCGCCTTCACCGCCTGCTAGCGTGTCGATGCCTAATCCGCCGTCGAGGATGTCGTCGCCATCGCCACCTGTCAGCGTGTTGGGGTTGTCGTCGCCCGTCAGCGTGTCGCCCTGGCTTGAACCGATGAGGTTTTCGATGCCCGTCAGCCTGTCTCTGCTTGCGTCTCCGTTGTTGTCATCCTGTTCTACTCCCGCACGCGTGAGATCGACGGTGACACCCTGAGAGGATCCTGCGTAGCTCGCCGTGTCGCCTGTGCCGTCGCCGCCTTTCAGCGTGTCTTCGCCATCGCCACCTTCCAAGGTGTCGTCGCCATCGCCGCCTTCCAGTGTGTCTACGCCCGCTCTGCCTTCCAAGGTGTCGTCGCCCGCGCCGCCTTTCAGCGTATTGTCGTT
>JABAAA010000086.1 GCA_014239005.1 Alphaproteobacteria bacterium
CCTCCACACAAGCCACACAACCCGCCGCCGTCGCACGAGCCAAAACCATCCTTCTAGCCCCTCCCTCCAACCTCACACAGGGCTTGCCACTCGAAAAACGAACGCTCTCAACATCGCGCCAATAAACCGCTGCGTTGCCAACCCCCACTCCCAATCGCCGAATTCCCGTTCCCAAAGCTTTTCCAACACATTCCTTCGCCGCAAAACAACTCGCCAAATACCGAACGCCGCGACTCTCCGCTCCCATCCCGCGCCGACAAGCCTCCGCAACCTCCCCCTCGACAAACACCCGCGACAAAAAGCGATCCCCATACCGCTCCACCAAACGCGCAACACGAGCATGCGAACACAAATCCGTGCCGATCCCCAAAATCACGAAACAACACCCCCCCCCTCCGCTCCTCCCAATCCCCCCAATCCCTTATCGTCGCCTCCCCTTGCCGCGCGCATCACCCCCTTCATCTTCGCCACCACCTCGCCCAGCGAATCGAACAAAGCCTGACCGACAAGGAAATAACCGATGTTCAACTCCTCGATCGGCTCGATGCGCGCCACCGCCGCGACATTGTCAAAGTCCAACCCATGCCCCGCATGACAAGAAAGCCCCGCTTCCTCCGCCACTCGAGCAGCCTCTGCCAATCGCGCCAATTGCACACCCTCGTGTACACCCTCGTCGGCAGACAAGGCGTAGCTGCCCGTATGCAACTCGACCACCTGCGCCCCCGTCTCGCTTGCAGCCACGATCTGAGCCTCGTCAGGTTCGACAAACAACGAAACCTCGCACCCGACAGCGCGAACCCTGCCGACAAACGATCGCAACGTCTCCTTCGAAGTCACGACATCCAAGCCTCCCTCCGTCGTCTGCTCCTCGCGCCGTTCAGGCACGAAACAGACGGCAGCAGGACGAAGCCGCTCGGCGATCGCCACCATCTCCTCGCACGCCGCCATCTCCAAGTTCAGCCGAAACCCCGCCTCCATCAACGCCACCACATCATCGTCACGAATGTGACGCCGATCCTCGCGCAAATGAACCGTGATCCCGTCCGCTCCATGCGCACAGACAACCCCCGCCGCGGCAACAACGTTCGGATGATCGCCAAAACGCGCATTCCGCAAGGTCGCAACATGGTCGATATTAACCCCCAAGCGAAGAGGTCGCATCCCAAACCCTCTCAAGTTCCCAAGTCGTCTTTCCAATTCTTTGCCTGAATCTTTTGCTCGATTCTTTTGCCCGATTTTTAATCAAAGCCCCCCTTCTCTCTTCCTCCCCCCGCTCCCCATGGACACCCCGTCCATTCCGTCCAGCCCGACGAGAATGATCTCAGCTGCCTTCCTCGTCTGCAACCTCGCCACCCTCAACACCCTCAACAACAGAGTCGCCGTCGTCTTCCGCAGCAACAGAGCCGCCCTCGTCTTCCGCAACAGCAGAGCCGCCATCGTCTTCCGCAGCAGCAGAGCCACCGCCACCTTCCGCCGCGAAGACCGCCTCCGCATGAATTTCAGGCAAGACCTCAAAATCAGAAACAGCATGAGCGCTCGCACTCGCTGCAGGAAACACTGCGCTGTCCCCCTCGACACCTCGCTCGCTCCCCTCTTCTTCCGCCGCCTCGATGGGAGAAAAACGACGATGGTTCCTCACGATCGCATCCTCCAACGCCTCGACATCCAAGTTGCCCTGCGTGATCTCGCGCAACGCGATCACCGCATGCTTCTCATGCTTGATCAAACGATCCCGCTCCACCGTGGGCTCGACCCCGCTCGCGAGCTCGCGCCCGCGCTGCGCGCTGCACATCACCAAGCGAAAACGATTCGCTATCGAGGCGACACAATCCTCTATCGTAACACGAGCCATTATAACACCTGTCTCTATTTCAGTTCGACGTTCACGAGGACTTTTTCAAAGGAACGCCGATATACAAATCGCGCCTGCCCTGCAAATCGGAAACTTTCAACAGCACCGCCTTGCGTCCCTCCTTCGTCGCCTTCGTCAGCGCAAGTCCCGCTGCCTCGACGGAATCCACCCTGACTCCGTTGATCTCGCGGATCAGAGAGCCTCGCTGCAACCCCTTCTCGCGCGCCTCGATGCCCGCCTTCACGACGAGAAGCCCCGCAACCGAGCGCGGCACCTTGTTGTGCGAACGGATCGCGCCCGTCAGCGCGACAACCTCGACATCGATAGCAGACAAGGTCACCTTCTTCGCTTCTTTCTCACCCCCCACCGCCCCGTCGCGATTTCTTTTCTTCTCGCCGCCTCCCTGCCGCGTGCTGGCAAGGCGCTCCTCGCTCATGCGCGCAACCTTCAACGTCAGCACCCGACGTTTGCCCGCGCGCAAAATCTCGACCGGAACTGTCTTGCCGACAGGCGTCTGCGCGACCATCCACGGCAGACGATTGTCGCGCGTCACTTTCTTGCGGTTGTACGCAAGAATAACATCACCGTTGCGCAAACCCGCCCGCGCCGCAGGGCTGTTCGGCGCAACACCGGAGACGATCACCCCCGCAGCCTTGCGAGAAGCCTTCCACCCCAAGCCCGCCGCGATATCCGCCGTCACGGGTTGAAACGCGATCCCCATCCACGCGCGCCGCGCTTCGCCGTGGCGATCCAGCTGGTCGACGATCGTGCGTGCGACGCGCGAAGGAATGGCAAAGCCGATGCCGATCGATCCGCCGCTCGGCGAGACGATCGCCGTGTTGACGCCGATCACGCGCCCCGAAAGATCAAACAGAGGTCCCCCTGAATTGCCGCGATTGATCGGCGCGTCCGTCTGAATAAAGTCGTCGTAAGGACCGGCGCGAATGTCGCGTCCGCGCGCAGAGACGATCCCCGCCGTCACGCTGCCGCCGAAGCCCAAAGGATTGCCGATCGCCATGACCCAGTCGCCGACGCGCGCCTTGTCCGAATCGCCCCAGGAAACCGCTGTCAGCGCCTTGTCGTGCTTGACGCGCAAGAGTGCCAAATCGGTCTGAACATCCGTGCCGACCACTTCCGCTGCCAGCCGCGTGCCGTCTTGCAAGACGACGAGAATGCTCTGCGCCTTGTCGATCACATGGTTGTTCGTGACGATCAGCCCTTTCGAATCGATCACGAAACCCGAACCCTGAGAGCGAGAACGACGACGTTGCTGACCGCCCTGCCCTTGTTGCTGCTCGCGGAACTGACGAAACAGCTCTTCCAACTGCGAGCCCGGAGGCGCGCGGAACTCGAACTTGAGCCCGCCGCGGCGCTTGCTTTCGCTGACCGCATAGCGCGCCTGAATGTTGACCACCGAGGGCGAAAGATTCTCGGCAAGGTCGGCGAACGAGCCCGGACGCGTGCGCGCTTCTGCCATCGCAAAAGTGCCGAACGACAAAAGCGACGCGAACAAAAACACGCGCATCGGCACGCGCATTGGTACACGGCGCGGTAAGCAAGAGAGCATTACAAGCGAGAGAGGGGACATCGAGAAAGAAACAAATGTAAAGAAACAAAAAAAGGAGAGCGTGAAACCAAATATTGAATTGGCGGGCGCGTTGTCTACAATATCGCCTTTCTGCCATGAAAATCAAGACGGAAAGTAAGATTTTTTGTGCAAAAGAAATTGCGAACGAGGCAAAAAAAGGTAAGAATACACTGCAACAACAAGCAAGGAGGTTAGAAAATGACAGAAGTTCCCCCAGATGTTTCTTCTTCGGAACGTCGTCGCAGCGGCGGGCGCGAGGGTCGGCGGGTGTTGCGCGAACAAGCAGCGCTGGAGCAACGCGACACGGCGCCGCCCTACATTACGCGCAACCTTCCCGTCTACAACTTCTTCCCCGACGAGCAGATCGAGCGCATCTGCCAAAACGGCGCGAAGATCATCAAAGACATCGGCGTGGACTTCCGCGACGATGCCGAGTCGCTGACGCTGTGGAAGAAGGCGGGGGCGAAGGTCGAGGGCGAGCGCGTACGTTGCGACGAATCCATGCTGCTGGAGATCGTGAAAAGTGTCCCGTCGCAGTTCACGCTTCATGCGCGCAATCCCAAACGCTCGGTGCAAATCGGCGGGAATGCAAGCGTGTTCCTGCCCGCCTACGGGTCTCCGTTCGTGCGCTCGCTGAAGGAGGGGCGTCGCTACGCGACGATCGAAGACTTTCGCAACTTTTCCAAGCTGACATACCTGTCGCCCGCGTTGCACCACAACGGCGGCACCCTGTGCGAGCCCACCGACCTTCCCGTCAACAAGCGACACTTGGATATGCTCTACAGCCACGCACGCTATTCCGACAAAGGCTTTCTAGGCTCTGTCACCGCACCCGAGCGTGCGCAAGATTCCGTCGACTTTGTAAAGCTGATCTTCGGCGAAAAGTTCGTCGAACACAACGCCGTCATCTCTGCCATCATCAATGTCAACTCGCCGCTCGTCTTCGACAGCACCATGACGGGCGCGCTCAAGGTCTATGCACGCGCGAACCAGCCCTGCATCGTCTCGCCTTTCATCCTCTCCGGCGCGATGGGACCCGTCACCGTGGCAGGCACGCTTTCGCAAATCTACGCCGAAAGCCTGTTCGGCGCTGCCCTCGTACAGCTCTACCGCAAAGGAGCGCCACACATCATGGGAACCTTTGCCACCTCGCTCTCCATGCTCTCGGGCGCACCTTGCTTTGGCACCGCCGAATCCAGCATGGTACAATTGGGTTGTGCGCAAATCGCGCGCAGGTTGAAATTTCCGTTGCGCTCCAGCGGCGCCTTGTGCGGCTCCAAGATCACGGACGCTCAAGCGGCTTACGAATCGGCGATCTCGATGCAAACAAACCTGTTCGCGGGAAACCACGTCGTCATGCACACGGCGGGATGGTTGGAGGGAGGACTTGTCATGGACTACGAAAAGTTCCTTCTCGACGCAGACCAAGCCATGTCCTTCGTGAGACTCGCATCCGCCCCTGAAATCGACGAGAACCAACTCGCCTTCGACGCGATGCAAGAGGTAGGACCGGGCGGACACTACTTGGGCTGCGCGCACACGCAAGCCAACTTCGAAAGTGCCTTCCACAACTCGCCCTTCATCGACAACGAAGCCTTCGAGCGCTGGAAAGCCGAAGGAGAGAAGGACATGGTCGCGCGCGCGGCGGAAAAGCTGGAGAAGATCTTGAACGACTACGAAGCGCCGCCGATCGACGCGGCTCTGGACGAGAGCTTGCTGGCGTTCATCCAAAAGCGCAAGGATTCCATGCCCGATTCGTGGATCTAGCCCCGCTCTTGATTTCATTTTTGCGCCCGCTCTCGCGTTCACTTTTGCGAAGGGAACAACATCGATGAGAAAAGTCTCCTCGTGGCAGGATGCTTGGCAGCGTTTGCCGCGCTCGTTGCAGGCGTGGGTTCGCGACCATTGGCATGGCGACTTGTCGTTGGCAGAATCCTTTTGGATCAACATTTTCTTCGTCAATTTGGGCGCGAGCATCGTGTGGCGCTATGTCATCTTGCCCTTTTCGGGCGGCGTGCTGTGGGGCATATTTTCGGCGGGCGTTTCGGTGTGGCAGCTGGTGGGCTTGTGGCGCTCGGCGAGCAAGAACGGCAAGCGGCAACCTTTGTGGTCTGCTGTCGTCAAGGGCTTGTGCGTGATGAATGTTGTCCTTTTCGTGGTGGTATTGCTGGTGGGGCTTGTCGGCGGCTTCGGAGAGGGAGGCATCGATTTGCCTGTGCCGAGCCTGCCGAGCACATTTCTCGAAACTTGATCGATCTTGACGAATTTCACCGA
>JABAAA010000087.1 GCA_014239005.1 Alphaproteobacteria bacterium
GGAGCACGAGGGTCTTTGGGCGCGCGGCGGGTTCATCGCCGATGGCTGGGACCCGACAGCGCAAGGATGTTATCGAAGCAGAAAAGACTACCAAGCCCTGCAAGCGAAGAGCTGGGAAGAAACGAAGGCGGATTTCGAATCTCGCCCTGTCTACATCTCACTACCCGGCTGGGGTCCTCTTTTGTATTATCCTTTTTGGCGCACCTCGCAGTTGCTCGTCGCTCAGCACAAGGATCGTCTTTACATCGGTTTATGGACACTACGCCTTGTCTCTTCTTTCTCGACGGCGCTTGCGCTGTGGCTTTTGTGTCTGTGGATGGTGCGCGAGACGAATTTGTTTTCAGGATTCTTCGTCGCTATGGGGTTGATGGTGTTCCCTGTCATGCCGACCTTGCTGTACACGATGGGACGCAGCCCTTTGTACAAACCTTTCTTTTACTTTTTGCCCTTTCTGCTGGTGGCGTTCGCGTTGCAGAGCCCTTGGCGCAAACGCATCTCTGCAAGGATTACGCTCCTCGTCGTTGCGGGACTTACGTTCCTCGGTATTGCGGGCAAAATGTTGTTCGGCTTGGGCTACGACATGCTTCCTCCGGTCATGGTTGCCGCGACGATTCCTATCTTTTGGTATGCGGTGCGCGAGCGCTGGTCGTGGCGAAAGTTTTCCGTGTGGTTCGGCTGCTGTTCGTTCGCCGCGATCGTGGGTTTTGCCGTAAGCTTTGCCATCCATGGGATGCAAGTGGAAGCGATTGGCAAGGATTTTTTAACATACGCCAAGAATCGCTATCTGTATCGTTCGCACGGCTTCGACGGGGAGGGCAATGTTCTTCTTTGCCAGGACGAGAGCGTTGCCTCTTGGATAAGCGTTGCGTGTGCGAGTCATGTTTCTGTTGTGTTCAGCACTGTTCGCCCGCAGCTTTTTTTCATTTTGTTGTGCGCCTTTTGCTGGTGGCATCGATCGGTTCGCAAGGACTTACGAGCGCGTCTCCGTGATGCTCGTTTTTTGACGTTGTGGCGCGCGGTTCTTGTTTGCCTCGGCATCGCTGTCGTGGCGGCGGTCAGTCAACCCTTGATATGGAAACAAGCGACAGCTATCCATTTTTGGATAAGGTCTTTTGGTTGGCTTTTCATGTTTCGTCCGTTTGCGCTGTTGGCGCTCGCGCTGTTGTTGGAGCCCGCTTTGTTGCGTTGGAGTGCGAGTCTTTTGGAACGATGGCGAAAGGTTGCTGTCGGTTGATACGTCATGATTTTTGCGAGGCTTTTCGGATGTGTCGCGGGTCTTCTTGTTTGGCGTTGCCTCCGTCGAAGCGGACGCGTTCTTGTCCTGCGAGGATGACGAATCGGTTTCCTCTCAGTCTTCCGACGAGGGTGATGCCTGTTTGTCGAGCGAGGTCGACGCCCCAAGCGGTGAATCCAGATCGCGAGAGCAGGATGGGAATTCCCATGAGTGCGCACTTGATGACCATTTCGGAGGTAAGTCTTCCTGTGGTGTAGAAGGTTTTGTTGTCTCCTGAAATGTTGTTGGTGTGCATGTATCCTGCGATTTTGTCGGCGGCGTTGTGCCTGCCGACGTCTTCGATGTAGGCGAGCAGATTTTTTTCTTGGAAGAGCGCGCAACCATGGATGGCGCCTGCTTTCAGGTAGAGGCTTGGCAGGCGATTGATGTGGTGTTGGATGTGATAGAGCGTCGAAGTCGTGAGGGGCGTTGTGTTGTGTGCGAGTGTCACGCGTTCGATGTGGGCCAGCGTTTCTTCGAACATGCTTCCTTGAGCGCATCCGGATGTTTGGATTTGCCGTTGCAGTTTTTGTTCGAGGTTGGGGGTTGGGTCTTTAGTTCGGACAACGACGGTTTGGAGGTCGGGGTGGTATTCGACTTTGGTGACGGGGTTGTCGGCGTGGAGGAGGTTTTGATTTTTGAGAAATCCGATGGCGAGATACTCCGGATAGTCTCCGACGGTCATTTGCGTGATGACTTCGCGGCTGTTGAGGTAGATGGAGAGGGGTTTTTCTTCGACGACGGAAAGCGGGAGGGGGTTGTTGTGATGGTCGATACCGGTGAGACTGCGCGTGAGGTGCGGGCTGTCGGGGGAGGGGAGAAGGGGCAGCATGGAGGCAATATAGCAAATAAGTGACGAGATGTTCGGCGACAAAAAGACGTTTTCGCGCACACGGCGCACGCGGGAAGACTGCGTGTTTCTACGAAAATCGGTAAAATTTCTGCCCCCAATAAATTTTCTCCTGCTCATTCTCCGCTATTCATTTTTTACATCCACCTTGCTACACTTCCGCCATGCTTCTCCCCCTTGCCTGCACCGTCATCCGTTTCCCCGGCTCAAACCGCGAACACGATCTCCTCGCCGCGCTGCAAAGGATTACCTCCCTCCCCCCAACCCTCGTCGACAGCAGCGCCACCGCCATCCCCCACGAAACCCAAGCCATCCTGTTACCCGGCGGCTTTGCGTGGGGAGACTATATCAGAGCAGGCGCGCTCGCCGCCTTCGAGCCTATCATCCCTGCACTCAAACAACATGCCCAGCAAGGAACGTTGATCGTCGGCATTTGCAACGGATTCCAAATTCTCACCGAAACCAATCTGCTTCCCGGGACGCTGACAAAAAACACCTCGGGGCGATTCGTCTGCGCATGGCAAAACCTCCAGTTCCAATCTCCCGACGACCTCGCCGAACAGACAACGTTCCGCATCCCCGTCGCACACAGCGAGGGTAGATACCACGCGCCCCCAAACATCCTCCGTGAGCTGGAAGAGAACGATCAAATATTTCTCCGCTACCACGACAACCCGAACGGGTCTGCCAACGACATCGCGGGCATTTGCGACAAAACACGGCGCATCTTCGCGCTCATGCCGCATCCCGAAAACGCCATCCACCCCTTCCATCCATCACAAGACGGCTTGCTCCTGCTACGATACCTTCTCGAAAATGCCAGGCGACCCTTACAGGCATCGCAAAGTGAATTCATCTTCTTCCAACACCTCCTAGAAAACGCAATGCAGAAATCTGCCGTAAGACAAGCATGACGTTTTCGCAAACAAAGCAAGCCCCCCCCCTAAAACAGCGGCAACGCGAACCCAACGCGCTGACACAGGGAGTCTTCGACAGGATGCGGTCGGATGGCTCTTACAAATCGCCGCGCCGCCTGCCCGAGCAGCGTCCGAAAACGAGCGATCGAACACTCATCCCAAAAGGAAAGAACGCAGACGCCGTGCGCCGCGAAAAAAACATCGATGAAAAAACGCAGGCACGCGTCTTTGAAAAAAAAATCCACAAGCCCTCAAAACCAATCCCCTCGAACAAAAATCACTGCACGACACACAAGACACTCACGCCATCAGAACAAACCCACCTTCGCGACCAGCTGCGCCGCGAGCCCAACGCGCTGGAATGGGAGCTGGTCGCTGCGATGTGGTCGGAACATTGCTCGTACAAGTCTTCGCGCCACCTGCTCGAACAGCTTCCGAAGACCAGCGAGCGCACGCTTGCGCAAACGGGCGACGGTGAGAATGCCGGTGCTGTGCGCATCGGCAACGATGCCGAAGGCAGGGGCTACGCGCTCGTCTTCAAGATGGAAAGCCACAACCACCCCAGCCAAATCACGCCTCACGAAGGTGCTGCCACGGGGGTGGGGGGCATCATGCGCGACATTCTCGCTATGGGGGCAAGACCGATCGCCAATTTGAACGCGCTCCGATTCGGCAGCCTCGAAAACCCCAAGACGAAAACCCTTCTGAAAGGCGTTGTCGAAGGCATCGCCTCTTACGGAAATTGCACAGGAATCCCGATGCTCGGCGGAGAATGCGACTTCGATTCCGACTACGACAACAACATTCTCGTCAACGCCATGACCGTGGGACTGGCGCGCACCGAGAATCTTTGCTCGGCTCGCGCGCAAGGCGAAGGCAACCTCGTCGTCTACCTAGGCGCAACGACAGGCAGGGACGGAATAAACGGCGCAACCATGGCGTCGCAAGGATTCGCACAACAAGAAGGGCAAGATGCCTCCGAGCAGAAAACTAAGACGCAAGTGCAAGTTGGCGACCCGTTCGCGCAAAAACGATTGCTCGAAGCCTGCCTCGAAGCCGTCGAGCAACACCTGTTCGAAGCCCTGCAAGACATGGGCGCTGCGGGGCTACTTTCTTCCTCAAGCGAAATGGCAGCGAAAGGCAAGATAGCCATGACGCTCGACTTGGAACGGGTGCCCACCCGCCAACCCAACCTCTCGCCCTTGGAGCTCATGCTCTCGGAAAGCCAAGAGCGCATGCTCGCCGTCGTTCAACCCCAACACTTCGATGCGCTCGAAGTCCTGTTTGCCAAGCACCGACTCGATTGTCGCGTCATCGGCAACGTGGGAGCAGTCTCTACAAACCCCCTGCTCTTGCTGCAATGGAAGGGGCGGATGCAAGCAAGTCTGCCGGTGCGTCTGCTAGGCGAAGCGCCTTTGCAACATCACAAGCAAGCAGCGCCGCCCACAGCGCAACCCGTCCGTCTTCCTGCAAACCTGCCCTCGACCTTGTCGGCGTTGCAAAAACTCCTGCTCTCGCCGCGTTTGCTGTGCAAGGCGTGGGTGACCGAACAATACGATTCGCTCGTCGGAGGACAGACGCTCGAAGGACCGGGCGGCGAAGCGGCGTTGCTCTACCTCGAACAGACGCGCGAGATCTTAGCGCTCACCTGCGATGCAACCCCGCGCTACTGCCGCAACGACGCAAGACGGGGTGCGATGCAAGCCGTGTGCGAGGCGGTGCGCAACCTCTCGGCGGTGGGCGCGACGCCGCTTGCGATCACCGACAACCTCAACTTCGGCAACCCCGAAGATCCGCAAGTGATGCGACAGGCGAGCGACAGCGTGGCAGGACTGGCGGAAGCCTGCCGCGCTTTTGGTCTGCCGGTCGTCTCCGGCAATGTCTCCTTCTACAACGAGACCGAAGGACGCTCAATTCCGCCCACGCCCGTCGTGGGCGCTGTCGGCATCATCGAGGCGAATGCCACTCCGTCAGCGTCAACGTCGGCGTCGCGGGCAACCTTGCCTCCGTTCGCGCGTGCGCTGCCTGAGGACGACGAGCGGCTCTTGTTCTTGTTGGGCGCGCCTGCCACTTCTTCCAGTTTGGGGGCATCGCTCTATATGCAAGAGGTCGTAATGCAAGAGGTCGTAATGCAAGAGGTCGCCGCCACGCAACGCGGCGAGCCTCCCGCCATCGATATTGCCGAAGAGAAAGCGAACGCAGCCTTTGTGCGCCATGCCATCGCGCGCGGGCTCTGTCGTTGTGCGCGCGACCTCTCGTGCGGAGGCTTGCTGGTCAAAATCGCTCTGCTGGCGATGCAACAAGGTTGCGGCGTACGTTTGGCGACGCGCTTGTCGGACCGCGATGTCGCCGCCGAGGCAGCGTTTTGGTTTGGCGAGAAGCAAGCTCGCTACTTGCTCTGTCTGACGGAACGGCAAGCGGAGGTTTTAACCGACGACGCAACGCGAGACGCCATCGCGTTCTTGCCGCTGGGAGAGCTGGAGGAGTCGATGCGCTTGACCTTGCCGAGCGGAGAGGCTATATCTTTGCAAGGCTTGTCGGAAGAATGGCGCAGCGGGCTTGCTCGACTTGTCGAGGCGTGATTCGAAGGTGATTTGTGGAGAACACGATGACGGAAGCTTCCCATGCTCAATCTCTGTTGGCTCAATCTCTGTT
>JABAAA010000088.1 GCA_014239005.1 Alphaproteobacteria bacterium
ATCCAGCGTTGCTCTTCCTGCCAATTCTTTTTCCTATCCTGACGGCTCTTCGGTGGATATTCACACGCTGTTTCAGGTATGGACGAAGGTTGGCACGGAAAAGATACGGAAGCGCAAACGCAAGACAGCTCGGAACTATATCAAAATTTATTCTCTTTCGGACGGTGGCACGCCTTCCAGCACGCGCAACAAAGCGATGATCGAGCATTGCGATGTGTATATCCCTTCGACTTGTTATGTGGGCATGCGCGCCTATGGCAGTTTTGCCGAATTGCCGAACCAGCGAGGGTACGGAATTCTTATTCACAAGAAGAAGCGGGAGATAAAAAAATTGCTGTTTGCGCATGACTGGATGCAAAGTGCGTTTGCGTCCACGAATTCTGCTATCAACATGCGCTCGTCGTTGATCGAAGATGTTGTGACGAAAGGGGGTTATTGTGACAAATGATCTGACAACGCTCGTTCAAAAAATTATAGACGAGGTTTATAACCGTAAGCCTCCAAAAATAACTTGGGAAGGAACTCCTTACGCTCATATTGTCGGTGTGTCAATCGATCAAAGGGGGCAAATCGGAGAGGAGCTTGTGCAGCGTGTTCTTGAGGACAAAGGATGCAAAGTTCATTATAATCCTCATGGACTAGACAAAGATAAAGATTGGGATATTATCGTCAACGATATTCCTATCGAAATCAAAATGGCGACAATAGGAAAGGATGGCAGAATGTTCCAACACGAAAGGATTTTTAAAGATGCAAAATTTGAAGCTTTGATCATGATCGATATTGCTCCCCATGATCTTTATTTGTCTTGTTACGATTACGAAGAACTAGATTGGAAAAAAATGCACCGAAGAAAAAACAGCACCGAATACAAATTTGATCTTTCTTTAAAAAATCTTATAAAAAATAATTGCGCTGTAAAAACGACAGAAGAGTTTTTTGCAAAATACAAAGCCATGGAGCAAAAAACGCTCATACGCTTGGCTGCCAAAAAAGACAAGACGCAGCTGTGACACCCTGCACAACGCTACTCCCCGCAATCGCCTACTCCCCGCAATCGCGCTTTTGCGCGCGCCACCGCCTCGGCTTCGTAAAGCACCCCCGCCACATTCCTACCCCCCCCGTACGAGCCTCCGCCTCCCCCTCCCCATACTTCCCCCCAGAATAGCGAACATCCTCGACAGCCCATCCCCCCAACACCAACGCCTCACCCACATCATCCACCCCCACAAAACAACGACCCACAAGACGACCGTAACTCCTACCTCGAACGACACAACGAACCTCCCCATCCCCTACCATCGAACGCAACTTCGACCGCGCCTCCTCCCCGCATCGCCAAACCTCTCCGCCCACAACGCAACCCTGCCCCAACTCCGGCGAGTCCACACCCCACAGCCTCACCTTCCGAACAACCTCAAGACGGGCGAGCCAAAAAGTGTCCCCGTCGACAACGCGCGAAGCCCTCCCGACAATCTCCTCGACAACACCTTCCCCCCTATCACGGAGCGCAGCACCATCCCTCGCCTTGATCGCGCGAACCTCCGAACGCCTCCCCTTCAAGCACGAAGCCCCTCCACGGTTTCGATGTCGATGGTAATACCCCGTCTTGCGATTGTGATGCCCGCCGCAACGATCCAAACCACCCTCGTGCGCGAACGCCTCGCGCGAAAACAATGCCTCCGCCCCCAGCCAGCCAAGGCAGAGCCAATAAGCGCACAACACCCCCGCTGCAAGACGAGAAAAAATCATAATTTTTACCACTACTTTTGATAGGCATGACTAAAAGAAAAAACAACTTAAAAGTGTTGTTTGCAAGAAAAAAACACCTCTTTGCGTTGCCGTGAAAGCGCGACGCCACGAGAAAGAATGAGGAAAAAAAAGCAACCTCGTCAGGGGAAACGTGCCCTGGCTAATGACGAAGGCAAGGACGAAGACTGGAGGGGGGGCGAGGGGGGGGAACGCGCGTCTTGCCAAAGAAGGTAGAACAACCTAGGCTATGGGCAAGAACTCACGACAAGAACGCACAGAAAAACTGGCGCAAACCTGATCCCCCTCGTCGAACCTTGCTGGCGGGAAAAAGGGATAAGGGAGAAAGGAACAAAGAGGCGAAGGTGTCGTTTTTCTGCTGTCGGTTCTACGATTAGCTACGGACCTACGGACCTGCTTTCCTGCGCGACATACGATGCTTCCTTCCTCTGCTTCGCTGTCGGGTTCGCTGGGTGGGTTGCGTCGTCTGCGTGAAAATTTTGGCAGGTATTTTGGCGGCAAGATTGGCGGTAAAATTGGCAGAAATTTTGGTGACAAGATTGGCAAGGTTGCGGTTAATTTTTTGCTGCCGCCCTTGTGTCCTAACTGCCAGACGCCCGTCGTCGACGCGCCGGGCTTCTGCCATACGTGCTTTTCCAAGTTGCGTTTTACGAAGAAGCCTTTTTGCGGGGCTTGCTCCTTTCCCTTCGAGGGCTATGTGAAACACAGGAGTTTGTGCTTTGCCTGTCAGGCGCGTCCGCCGGCGTTCGATCGCGCTTTCGCTCCGTTGCTCTACGACGAGGCTTCGAGCGGGCCCATCCTTGCCTTGAAGCATGCAGACCAAACGCAGCATGTCCCGTTGTTTGCAAGGCTGACGATGTCGCGCGCGCCGAGCCTGTATCGAGACGTTGATCTTGTCGTTCCTGTTCCGATTCATCCGCGGCGTTTGCGGCGGCGGCTATACAACCAAGCTGCGGAGTTGGCGCGCTTTGTGGCGAGGAAGTGGGCATTGCCAATGGGATTGGACGTGCTGGAACGTCGTCGTTACACGCCGCCGTTGGGGGCTCTTTCTCCGCGCAGGAGGTTGCTCGTGTTGCGGCGGATTTTTTCCTGCCAGAGGAGCGCTCGGGTTGAGGGGAAGCGTGTGTTGTTGATCGACGATGTGATGACAAGCGGGTTGACGGCGGAGTTTTGCGCGCGCAGCTTGAAGACAGCAGGAGCGAAGGAGGTGAGCGTGTTAGTGGTTGCTCGAGTTCCTTTGGCGCGTCCGAAGCTGTCGCGAGCAATTTAGTCGCAAGAGGAGTTGGGGATGTTTCCGATTGTCGTGTTGGTTCGTCCTCAGATGGGGGAGAACATTGGGATGAGTGCGCGTGCGATGGGCAATTGCGGATTTCGTGAGTTGCGGATCGTTTCGCCCAGGGACGGGTGGCCGAGCGAGAGTGCGCTTTCGGCAGCGCGGGGTGCTGTTGCCATCGTGGAGGGTGCGCGGATGTTCGGAAGTGTGGGGGCTGCGGTGGCGGATTGCAGTCGAGTGTTGGCGACGAGTGCGAGGGTGAGGGATCGGAACATGCGGGTATATTCTCCTGAGGGGGCTGCGTTGTCGTTGCTGTCTTCGATGCGGGGGGTAGGAGAGGGTGGTGATGATGCGGGGGGGGAGGTTCGTTGTTGTGTGTTGTTCGGACCTGAGAACAACGGGTTAGAGAATGAGGATATCTCTTATGCGGACGGGATGGTGCGTGCCGATTTGGCGACGGGGTCGTGTTCGATGAATTTGGCGATGGCGGTTTTTTTGTTTTGTTGGGAGTGGCGTAGGGTGACGAACGTTGCGGAGGGCGAGGAGGCAAGTAGCGAGGAGGCAAGTAGCGAGGGAGAGTTGCGCGAGAGTGGTGATCGGCTTGCAGAGAGGGGTTCTGTGGTGAGGTTTTTACGAAGGGTGGAGGGGGCGTTGGAGGGTCGGAGTTTTTACAGGGGGTCGGGTAGCAGGGAGGAGGTGCGGTTGAATTTGCGAGCATTAGGGATGCGTGCAGGGGCAAGCGAGCAGGAGTTGCGTACGCTGGAAGGGGTGCTGAGCGCGTTGTTGCGGGAGAAGAGGGATTGAATAATTGCTTTGAGAAGGATGTTAATTTTCTTAAAAACTTTTAATTCTATAAATTTGTCTAATTTTTTCTCAGTTCGATTTACTCGATGTTATTTTTTTCTAACGAGATTATTTTTTATTAAAGAAAAAAATCCTACATGTCATGAATCTTTATCCGAATCTAATACAACAAGCAAGTCGCCTGTGTCGACGGCATCGTTTTCGCTTACGACGATCTCCGCGATCACAGCGTCGACCTCCGCCTTTACTACCGTCTCGATCTTCATCGCCTCCAAGGTTAAAAGATCGTCGCCCGTCGCAACCCTTGCTCCCGCCTCCGCTAGAATTTTTCCCACAACCCCGCGCATCGGAGAACCCACATGCTGCGCATTGCCAATCTCAACCTTCCTGCGCAACGCGCCGCTCGATTGCGAGCGATCCTCCGTCGTGATCACACGCGTCTGACCGTTCAACTCGAAAAAAACATTAACGCGACCGCTCTCATCCGCCTGTCCCAACGCCTGACAGCTGATCTCTAACGTCTTGCCGCGCTCGATCTCCACCGAAAGATTGCTACCCGCAGCCAACCCGTAAAAGAAGATCGAGGTCGGTAGACACTCCACAGGACCATACTGCTCGTACGATCGCATAAACTCCAAGAAAACCTGCGGATACATAAGATAACTGGCAAGCTGACTGTCCGTCAAACGCCTGCCCGCCAACACCGACCCTAAGGCATGCTCGGCTTCCGCACGCTTCGCATCCAAGTCGTAGGCAGCCAACGTCGCGCTCGCTCGCTCGCCAACCTTAAGCGAAGCCTTCTTCGCTTCCTGCCGCTTTTTTCCATCCTCCTTTGCTACGCCCTCTGCCAGCACGCGTTTTCGAACCGCCTCGGGAAATCCTCCTTGCGGCCAGCCCAAGCCTCCGCGCAGCATGTCGCTGAGCGAATCGGGAAAGACAAACCCCGATCCTTCGGCGAACGCTTCCCTGACGCTCACCCCGCGCGCGACCGTCATCAAGGCGACATCGCCCACCACTTTCGACGAGGGCGTCACCTTCACGATATCGCCCAGCAGGCGATTCGTCGCCGTGTAGGCTTCGGCGATCTCCAGCCATTTGTCCGCCAAGCCCAAGGCGAAGGCTTGTTCTTTCAGGTTCGAAAGCTGACCGCCGGGCATCTCATGCTCGAACACCTCGGAGGCGCTCGAACGCTGCTCGCTTTCGAAGGCGCGGTAGCCCGCGCGCACCTGCTCCCAGTAGAGCGAGATTTGTCTGACCGCAGCCAAGTCGAGCGAACTCGCGCGTCCTCCCTTGCGCGTGCCGTCGTTGAGCGCCGCCAGCAGAGAGCCAAGGCAGGGTTGCGAGGTGCCGCCCGATAAAGCGTCGGTTGCCGCGTCGAAGGCATCGACCCCTGCCTCTACCGCGGCAAGCACCGTCGCAGAGCCCAGCCCTGAAGTGTCGTGCGTGTGCAAATGCACGGGCACAGAAAGCGTCTCCTTCAACGCTCCGATCAACGCACGGGCACTCTCAGGGCGCAGCAACCCTGCCATGTCTTTGATCGCGATGATATGAACGCCCGTGCGTTCCAACTCGCGCGCCAGGGTGAGGTAGTAGTCGAGTGTATAACGTCGCGACGGGTCGAAAAGATCGCCGCTGTAGCAGATCGCTCCTTCGACCAGCTTGCCCGTCTCGCCGGCGGCGTCGATCGCAAGGCGCATGTTCTCGATCCAGTTCAGGCAGTCGAAGATGCGGAACAGATCGACCCCCTCCTTTGCCGCTTGACCGATGAAAAAGCGCACCGCGTTGTCGGGATAGTTCGTGTAGCCCACGGCGTT
>JABAAA010000089.1:0-2268 GCA_014239005.1 Alphaproteobacteria bacterium
GGAAAACCCATCGCGCGCAACAAGATGCCCGAATAAAAATCGACATTCGGAAACAACTTGCGCTCGACAAAGTACGAATCCTCCAACGCGATCTTCTCCAACGCACGCGCTCGCTCGAACAGAGGATCGCGCGCAACCCCCTTGGAGCGCAAAACATCCTCCAAGCACTTGCGCAACACCGCCGCTCGAGGATCGTAGTTTTTGTAGACACGATGTCCGAAGCCCATCAAACGAAAGGGATCGTCCTTGTCCTTCGCGCGTGCGATAAACTCAGGAATGCGCGAGGTTTCTTCCATCTCCTCCAGCATGTTCAACACAGCCTCGTTCGCGCCCCCGTGCGCCGGTCCCCACAAGGATGAGATGCCCGCCGCGATACAGGCGAAGGGGTTCGCCCCCGAAGAGCCCGCGAGGCGCACCGTCGAGGTGGAGGCGTTCTGCTCGTGGTCGGCGTGCAGGATGAAGATCTGCTCCAGCGCGCGCGCCACGATGGAATCGAGACAATAGGGTTCGGCAGGTACCGAGAAGGTCATGTTCAAAAAGTTCTCGACATAGCCCAAGTCGTTGCGCGGCGAGACGAAGGGCTGTCCGATCGTGTACTTGTAGACTTGCGCGGCTATCGTCGGCATCTTCGCGATCATACGGATACTGGCGAGCTTGCGCTGTTCTTCATCCTGAATGTCGAGCGAGTCGTGATAAAAGGCGGAGAGCGCACCCACGACAGCGACCATGATAGCCATCGGATGCGCGTCTCTTCTAAAGCCGCGGAAGAAGTATTGCATTTGGTCGTGCAGCATGGTGTGGTTTCTGATCGTCTGGCAGAAGGTGTCTTTTTCTGTCCTGTTCGGCAGGTCGTCGTTGAGAAGCAGGTAGCAAACTTCCAGATAGTCGCTTTGCTCGGCGAGATCGAAGATGTCGTAGCCGCGATGGCGGAGGATGCCCTGGTTGCCGTCGATGAAGGTGATCGCCGAGATGCAACTGCCTGTCGTCCCGTAGCCCGGATCGAAGGTGTAATACCCGAGCTCTGCGTGCAACTTAGAAATATCCAGCACGGGCGCGCCTTCGCTGCCATGGATGACAGGCAGACGCGTCGTCTTGCCGCTGCCCTCGTCGGTCAGGGTAACAAATTCTTTGGGAGGAAGGGCTTTCGACGATTCTTCAGGCATGGCAGAAGTGTAGAATTGTTGACGGAAAAGCGCAAGGCAAGAGAGGTAAAGGCAAGAGAGGTAAAGGCAAGAGAGGTAAAAGCAAGAGAGGTAAAAGCAAGAGAGGTAAAATATAGAGACGCGAGAAGGGTTGCAGGCGGTCTGTAAGCCGGGTTCTGTTTCGCGAGGGACGGGTTGTCCTTAAGCGCGGCGAACATTCATCTAGGGCAGCAATTGCTGGCTGCCTCTTGCGACTGCCTTCGACGCATCCGAAGCCGGAGGTTCCTCACAGAAGTTATTCTGTGGAGGAGGCGTCGTGTGGTCTTGCTCCCGATGGGGCTTGCCTTGCCGCGAAGGTTACCCTTGCGCGCGGTGCGCTTTTACCGCACCTTTTCACCCTTACCCTTTGAAGACGGAGGTATCTCTGTCTTGAGAAGGCGGTATGTTTTCTGTGGCGCTTTCCCTGAGCTTCGTTAAAAAAACTCGCTCGCCGGGGGTTAGCCGGCATCGTGGCTTCGTGGAGCCCGGACTTTCCTCGTGCGTCCTTCAATGAGAGACGCACGCGTTCGCCCGACCGCCTGCAAGAGCACTATGGCATACGAGGGCGATATTGTCAACGAGCTTAAAGTTATAAAAAAAACTATCTACAACTCACCCCATCCCCGCAAAACCCTCTCCGCCAAGACTACACACTCTTCATCCGCAACACCATCCACACGCGAAACACGCCACCTTCGCTGAAACGCCTCGATACAAACCCTCACCCCTCTCGCACAATCGTATCCCATTAGCCCCAGCAATACACCCAACCGAACCTCCATATCTCCGTCATATTTATTATCCCCCCCATCCTCTAATGTGGAAGGCATCGCATCCCTTTCCGGAAAAAATCCAACCCCCCCCCTAGCCAAATATCGCCAGTCAAACAACTCCCCAGGATCCCTCTTCCTTCCCACCGCAATATCCGAATGCCCCAATACCCACGGCATTGAAATTTTATGCCTCCTGACAATCCCCCGCGACAAGCTCAATACCGCCTCCATCTGTTTTTGAGGGAACCCACGATAACCAAATTCATGCCCTTGATTCACAACCTCAATTCCAACCGAACAATCGTTGAGATCAA
>JABAAA010000089.1:2367-5632 GCA_014239005.1 Alphaproteobacteria bacterium
AAATTCATGCCCTTGATTCACAACCTCAATTCCAACCGAACAATCGTTGAGATCAAGACATCCCCGCCAAAAACCCACCCCCGCATGCCACGCTCGATAGCGCTCCTCGACCAGCCGATAAACCTCCCCCTCCTCCGAAACCACATAATGCGCCGATACACGCGCCTCTCCATCCCCGTCGCATAACCTCTCCAACGCCTCACCCTTCGAGCGCATCCCCGTATAATGAAACACCAACGCCGAAACTCGACCCGCTCGCGCATCGTAGTTAGCCGAGCGAAACGAACCGTCTATCCATGTCTCCTTTGTGGGACCAAACATCCTAACCCAAACATCCTAACTCAAGCATCTTAACTCGAGCATCCTAACCCAAACGTCAAGCCAAACGCCCGTGGCAATGCTTGTACTTCTTGCCCGATCCGCAAGGACACGGCGCATTCCTACGCACCTTCTCCCCTCTGACCATCGGCGACGCAGCGACGCCGTTTCTCTTCTGCGCCTCACCCCTTCCTCCGCCCGTCCCCTCGCCCCTGCTTTGCTTGAGTCTTTGCGGAGCAGAACGCGAAGGACGACGATCTTGCCGCGGACGCTCCGTATCGAACGTGAGGCGCGAGAGCAACGCCACGACATGTTCTTTCAACAGCCACAGCATGTTTTCGAACAAGTCGAAGGCTTCTTTGCGGTAAGCGTTCAGAGGGTCTTGCTGCCCGTAGGAGCGCAAGCCGATTCCCTGCCTCAAGTGATCGAGCTGCGCCAAGTGGTCTTTCCACAAAGCGTCTTGAACTTGCAACAACAAGGCGCGCTCCGCTTCTTGCATCAAGGGCTCGGAGACTTGCGCTTTCTGTTGCTCGATGCGTTCTTGCACCGCATCGGTAATGCGCGTTTTCAAGTCCTCCTCTGCCACCCCCTCCTCTTCCGCCCACGCCTTGATCGGCAAGTCCAGCGCGAACAGACGCAAGACCTCTTCGTGCAAGCCCTCCAAGTTCCACTGCTCCGCCATGGCGCGTTCAGGGATGGCGCGCGCGACCATGGTATCGAGCAACTCTTGGCGAAACTCTTCGACGAGCTCGCTCTGCGCTTCTTCTTCGTTCATAAAGGCGCGGCGTTGCGCGAAGACGATCTTGCGCTGGTCGTTGGTGACATCGTCGAATTTGAGCAGCTGTTTTCGCACTTCGAAGTTTTGCTCTTCTACCTTTTTCTGCGCCTTCTCGATCGCTTTGCTGACCCACGGGTGCGAGATGGCTTCGTCGGGACGAATGCCGAGTTTTTGCAACATGCCGTCCAATCTTTTCGACCCGAAGATGCGCATAAGATCGTCTTCGAGGCTGAGAAAAAACTTCGATTGTCCCGGGTCACCCTGCCGCCCTGCCCTTCCGCGCAGTTGGTTGTCGATGCGACGGCTTTCGTGTCGCTCGGTGCCGAGAATGTAGAGTCCTCCTGCGCTGCACACCTGCTCGGCGTTGTCGCGGATCTCCTCCCGCGTCTGTTGTTCTTGCGCCTTGTCGTTGCGTCGCGCGAGCATCGCCTCGCTGTTGCCTCCCAGTTGGATATCGGTACCGCGCCCTGCCATATTGGTAGCGATGGTCACCCCGCCGACGCGTCCTGCCTGCTCGATGATTTGCGCTTCTTGGGAGTGCCTGCGCGCGTTCAGCACTTGGTGAGGAATGCGCGCTTTCTTCAGCTGTTGCGACAGGGCTTCGGATTTTTCGATCGAGACCGTCCCGATGAGAACGGGCTGCTTCGTCTGATGGCAGTGCTGAATCTGTCGCACGACGGCTTTGTCGCGTTCGATGCGCGTGCGGTAGATTTCGTCGTTGTCGTCCTTGCGGCACATCGTTTTGTGGGTGTCGATGGCGACCACATTCAGTCCGTAGATCTCGTGGAACTCGGCGGCTTCGGTCATGGCGGTTCCTGTCATGCCGGCGAGCTTGGTGTAGTTTCGGAAGTAATTTTGGAAGGTGATCGATGCCAATGTTTGGTTTTCGTTTTGCACAGGCACCCCTTCTTTAGCTTCGATAGCTTGGTGCAAGCCGTCGGAATATCGTCTTCCGTCCATGATTCGACCTGTGAACTCGTCGATGATGAGAACTTGGCGATCTTTGACGATGTAGTCGGTGTCTTTATGGAAGAGGTGGCGCGCTTTGAGCGCTTGGGTGATTTGGTGGACAAGGGTGATGTTGTGGAGGTCGTAGAGCGAGCCCTCGGAGACGAGCCCTTTTTGTTCGACGAGGTTTTCGCAAATCTCCGATCCTTCTTCGGTGAGCGAGATGCTTCGTTGCTTTTCGTCCTTTTCGTAATGTTCGGGCTTCAGAGTTGCCACCATGCGATCGACTTGGTTGTAAGTTTCGATGTTGCGTTGTGCAGGTCCTGAAATGATGAGGGGGGTTCTTGCTTCGTCGATGAGGATCGAATCGACTTCGTCGACGATGGCGTAGTGGAAGTCGCGTTGAACGCATTCTTCGTTGCGTAGTTTGAGGTTGTCGCGCAAGAAATCGAAGCCCAGTTCGTTGTTCGTTCCGTAGGTGATGTCGGCGTTGTATTGTTCTTGTCGTTCTGCGTCGTCGAGTTCTGCGTGGATGCAGCCTGTGGAGAGTCCGAGCGCGTTGAAAACGCGTCCCATCCACGCGGCGTCGCGTTTGGCGAGGTAGTCGTTGACAGTGACGATGTGGACGCCTTTTTTGTCGAGCGCGTTGAGCGCTGCGGGCAACGTTGCGACCAAAGTTTTTCCTTCGCCTGTTTTCATTTCGGCGATGTTGCCTTTGTGGAGCGTGATTCCGCCGATGATTTGCACATCGAAGTGTGTTTGTTGGAGGGTGCGCGTTGCCGCTTCGCGCACGAGGGCGAAGGTTCGCGGGAGGAGGTTGTCGAGGGCTGTTCCTTCTTGTCGTTGTTGGCGGAGCTTGTGGATGCCTTCTTTGATGGCGGCATCGGAGAGTTGGGCTGTTTCGGGGGCAAGCGCGGAGGTTTGAGCGAGGAGGGGTTTGAAGGCTTTGATGGCGCGTTCGTTGGCGGAACCGAAAAGGTTGAGGAGGGCGGGGGCGAGCATAAAGGGAGTGTAGCAGAGCGAGATTTGTTGGTTGTATGACTTTATAGGGGGGTGAGGTGCGAGTTTGCAAGGAAAGGAGAGGCTTAAGTTTAGGGTTAAGTTTAGGTTTATGCTTTTTGTCACGGAACATGCTTTTTGTTCGCGACCCACAACACGCGCTCGGCGGGATTCGAACCCACGACCCTTGCCTTCGGAGGGCAATACTCTATCCACTGAGCT
>JABAAA010000008.1:0-14472 GCA_014239005.1 Alphaproteobacteria bacterium
TGCGAGGGATTACTCCCTCGCGCTCCCCGCGTGCTACGCACGCGATGTTTTGCATTTCCTAATCAAATAAAACCCGTATCTGTCGCGTGATAGCGTGCCATTAAAAAGCACAAGCGCGAACGCAACTGACACACACAAATCCAGTTTCTCGTTGCCAATTCGTCACTATCCATAAAAAATGCCGCCCCCCCTCACAGCGTCTCCAGCCGCAACCGTCGATCCTTCGCCAAAATCGCAAACAACAAATGATCCTCCCACACCCCGTCAATACACAAATAACTCCTCCCCTCGCCCTCAATCCGAAAACCACATCGCAACAACAAACGCGTGCTAGGACGATTATCCGGCATGCAACTCGCCTCGATGCGATTCAACCCCAACTCCCCAAAACCATACTCCAAGATCAACGACAAAGCCTCCCGCATATAACCCCGCCGGACATAATCAATACCCGTCCAATAACCCACGCTCGCCGTCATGTTCGCTCCATAACGAATGTTGCTGAGCGTAATCCCCCCCACCAACCTCCCCGCATCATCCACCCCGTCCTCGTTCCGAAAAATCAAAAATCCGCGCAAAATTTCCGACTTCCACCCACGCTGATGATAATCCAAAAACATCGCAAAACCCCGCGATGTCAAAACATCCTTGCTCCACAAAGGCTCCCAAGGCTGAAGAAAATCCCTGCTCCTCCTCCGCAACGAAATCCACTCCCCCTCAACCCCGCGCGAAACCCTTCGCAAAGTCACAAAAGGACCTCGCAACGCAACAGGAACACGAAAAAAACCCTCAATGAGCCTGACCAAAAGACGAAATCTCCGATAATCCAACCCGAGACAAAGGTCCCAATACCGTGATCGCACTCATCCCCAAAAACAACGATTCCGCCAAACGCAAAAGACAAGCACGATCCACCGCCTCGATGCGCGACAAAGTCTCCCGCGGATCAATCGTCCTGCCGTAGTACAACATCTGCGAAGCCCAATAAACCGCCCTGCGCGGCGGCGATTCCAAACCCATCACCAACGAAGAGCGTATCTGCGCCTTCGCTCGTGAAATATCCTCGTCACGCAAATTCTCGAAACTCGCGTTCAAACAACCCCGCAAGGCACGCTGCAACTCCCCCATCTTCTCTCGATCGCTTGCCGTGTAGATAGCAAACAACCCCCCGTCCTGCCACGCCTCATAAAAGCTGGAAATCGAATACGCCAACCCCCGCTTTTCCCGAATCTCTTGAAACAACGGCGACGACATCCCCCCCCCCAACAAAGTACACAACACCCGCGCCCCATGATAATCCTCGTGATGACGCGAATAGGCAGGAAACCCGATAAGACTGTGACATTGTTCAATATCCCTCTTCTCAACCGAAAGAGAACAGGCAAATCGCGGCGAGGCGTCTCCCGTCCTCTTCTTCTCCTGGTCTTTATTTTCCTGGTCTTTATTCTTCTGGTCTTTATTCTTCTCGCTCGAAGCGGAAGTCTGCGCGGTAGCAACGTTGGCAACAGGCGTTTTTCCCAGCGAGCCCAGCGCCTTGTCGACAAAGGCAACCCCGCGCGCGAAATCACCCTTGCCCGAAAAAGAAACGACCATGTTCTCGCCGTAATAGTGATTCGCACGATGTTCCTCCAAATCCTCGCGGTTCACCGCCTCGATGCTCGCGCGATCGCCCAAAATAGGACGACCCAAATTCTGTCGCGGAAAAATCTGCCCCTGAAAAACATCGAAAACATGATCGTCCGGCGTATCGAAACTTTGCGCAATTTCCTGAATCACAACCCGCCGCTCCGTCTGCAGCTCGTCTTCGGGAAAACGCGCGTTGCAAACCATATCGCAAAGAACCTCCAATCCCCGCTCCAAATGCTCGCTCGGCATGCGCACGTAAAACGCCGTCTGCTCGCGCGAAGTGTAGGCGTTGATCATCCCGCCACACGCCTCGATGTCGGCAGCCAAACGATAGGCGTTGCGCAATTCGGTCCCTTTGAACAACATATGCTCGTAAAAATGCGCCAGCCCCGCACGCGTTGCAGGATCACGACGCGATCCCGTCCCGACCCAAATTCCACAGGTCAAGCTCTCGACGCTATCAATTTCGTCTACCAACGCTCGCGCGCCGCAGGAAAGAACTTCCTGCATCGGCAGAGGGGAAATGTCTTTCTTCATGCTAAATTCCCGACAGAACACACAAAACCGAGATGATTATGGACAAGAGTCAAACAATACGCAATTTCGCACTGATCGCACACATCGATCACGGAAAGTCGACGCTCGCCGACCGCCTCATCGAACAGAGCAACGCCTTCGACAAACGACAGAGCCGAGAACAAATGCTCGATTCTATGGACATCGAACGCGAACGCGGCATCACCGTCAAAACACAAACCGTGCGCCTCCCTGTCGTGGTCGACAACGACAACTACGTCTTCAATGTCATGGACACGCCAGGGCATGTCGACTTCTCCTACGAAGTCTCGCGCGCCCTCGCTTCCTGCGAAGGCGCGTTCCTCGTCGTCGACGCAACGCAAGGCATCGAAGCACAGACGCTCGCCAACGCGTGGCTCGCGCTCGAAAGCGATCTGGATATCGTTCCCGTGCTCAACAAGTGCGACCTCGCATCCGCCGACTGCAACAAGGTGGCAGAACAGTTGCAACAAACGCTAGGATTCAAAAAAGACACCACGATCAACATTTCCGCCAAAACGGGCTTCGGCATCCCGTCGCTACTGAAAGCCGCCGTCGAACGATTCTCGCCGCCCCAACAAACGGACGAGACAAACCTCAAAGCCTTGCTGGTCGACAGCTGGTACGACACCTACTTGGGCGTCATGATTTTGGTGCGCGTCTATGCAGGCGCGCTCACCAAGGGACAGAAGATCCGCCTGCTGGCAGGAAAGATCGACGCCACCGTCGAGCGCGTCGGCATCTTCCTGCCGCAGCCTACCCAAACAGACGCGCTCCGTTGCGGCGACATCGGATTCATCACGACGGGAATCAAATCGCTCGCGCAAACGCAAACGGGCGATACCATCGTCGACGCGGCAGAGCCCGTCACAACCCCGCTGCCGGGGTTCCGCAAGCTGCAGCCCGTCGTCTTCTGCGGACTCTTTCCCGATTCCGCCGAGAACTTTCCCGCGCTCAGAGACGCGCTTGCCAAGCTCGCGCTGAACGATTCCAGCTTTTCGCGCGAGAACGAAAGCTCGCCCGTGCTGGGACTTGGCTTTCGCTGCGGCTTTCTTGGCTTGCTCCACTTGGAGATCGCCATCGAGCGTCTGCAGCGCGAGTTCCAAGTCGAACCCGTCACGACCGCTCCTTCGGTGGCCTACAAGATCGATCTTCGCAACGGCACCTCGATCGACCTGCGCTCGCCCGCCGACTATCCCGACCCGACGCACATTCAAGCCACGTTGGAGCCCTGGATCAAGGCGACGATCATCATGCCGCGCGAGACGATCGGTGCTGTCATCCAGCTTTGCTCCGAGTTGAGAGGCAAGCAGATCTCGCTTTCGAGCCTGGAAGAACGAGCCGTCCTCGTCTACGAGCTGCCTTTGAACGAGGTCGTCTTCGATTTTCACGATCGACTCAAGTCTCTGTCGCGCGGCTACGCGTCCTTCGATTACGAACCCGCGGGCTTCCGCGAAGGAAGCCTCGTCAAGCTTTCGATCCTCATCAACGGGGAGAGCGTCGACGCCCTCTCGTGCGTCTTGCACCGCGAGCGCGCCGCGGTGCGCGCCAAAGCCATGTGCGCCAAGCTCAAAACGTTGATCCCGCAGCAGCTGTTCAAGGTGGCGATCCAAGGCGCCATCGGCGGCACCATCATCGCACGCGAGACCGTCAGCGCGCTCAGAAAGGATGTCACCGCAAAGTGCTACGGCGGCGATATTACGAGAAAGCGCAAGTTGTTAGAAAAGCAGAAAAAGGGCAAGAAGCGCATGCGGCAAATCGGCAAGGTGAACATTCCCAACGCCGCCTTCATCGCAGCACTCAAGACCGACCTGTCATGAGGTAACATACAGAAGACGAGCGAGCCCACGGCGAAGTGAGTTTTGCGCATGGGAGGTGTGGAACAAGAATCCTCTCTTGAAATTTCCCTTCCCTCTACTCATATAAATTACAGCAGTAAAATTTTGTATCTTGAGATGAACTCTATGTCTGTCAGTAACGCACATTCCGCCCGTTTTCATTGGCACGATCTCGCTGTGTGGAAAACCGCCTCCCAAAACACAAGCTGGTGCCTGCTTGGATGCACCATCGGTGACTTCGGAACAATCTTCTTTTTCCAATGGACGCAAATTCCCTTCCCGAGCGTCGCCATCTTGACGCTTGCCATCGTCAATGGTCTTTTGACCTCCATCGCTCTGGAAACCTTTATCCTCTATCGTCAAATGTCGTCCTTAATGCTGGCTTTCCAAACCGCCATCAAAATGTCGTTCATCGCCATGGTCGCTATGGAAAGCGCCATGAATGTAACGGATTACCTGCTGGTAGGAGAAGCCCGACTAACATGGTGGAGCGTGCCGCCCATGCTCGTCGCAGGCTTTCTCACGCCCCTGCCCTACAGCTATTGGAGGCTCAAAGCTTTTGGTATCGCCTGCCACTGACATCACGCCTTCTTACTCCTCTCTCTTGACAGAAAAAAAGGGGTTGTTCGGACTGTCGCGCGAAGAGCTTTTAGAGCTCGTCGTAGGGTTGAAACAGCCTCCCTATCGCGCCCGACAGATCTTCCAGTACATGTACGCGCGGGGAGGAACTTCGTTTCAACAACTCTCGTCGCTGCCGCTTGCACTACGCAAGGAGCTCGATCAAAAATTTTACATCGCACGTGCTGCCGTCGTCTCGAAGGAGGTTTCGAGCGACGGCACAAGAAAGTGGCTGTTGCAATTCGCTGACGGAGCAAAAGCCGAGACCGTCTATATTCCCGAAGAGAGTCGAGGAACGCTGTGTCTTTCTTCTCAGGTGGGGTGCACGCTGAACTGCCGCTTTTGCCACACCGGAACGCAGCTGTTCGTACGCAACTTGAGCGCGAGCGAAATCCTTCAACAAATCGCCATCACCAAAGACGCGCTGGACGACTGGCAGACACCTGAAAAGCGAAAAATCTCCAATATCGTTCTGATGGGTATGGGCGAGCCGCTCTACAACTTCGAGCAGGTGGCGCAAGCGCTCACGATCATGACGGACGCGGAAGGATTCTGTTTTTCGCGGAGAAAGATCACGCTCTCGACAGCGGGCGTGGTGCCGAACATTCCTTTGGTCGGAACGCTCGGCGTTCAGCTGGCAATATCCTTGCACGCAAGCAACGACGCGCTCCGCGACAAGCTCGTTCCGTTAAACCGCAAGTATCCGCTTGACGAGCTCATGCAAGCTTGTCGCGCCTACCCGCGCCTGAAGAACGCCGAGCGCATCACTTTCGAGTATGTCATGCTGGAGGATATCAACGATTCGCCACAGCAAGCGCAAGAGCTCGTGCGCTTGATTCGCGGCATTCCTGCGAAGGTGAATCTTATTCCGTTCAACCCCTGGCCCGGCGCGCCCTATCGTTGCTCTTCGTCTTCACGCATGCGCGCCTTTGCTGCCATTGTGCAAAAAGCGGGTTACGCGGCTCCTTTGAGAGTGCCGCGCGGACGCGACATCATGGCAGCTTGCGGACAATTGAAAACGGCGAGCTTGCGGATGCGTAAAAGCTTGCAGTGCAAGGTCGAGCCACCCACAGAGAAGGAGCGACCCACAGAGAAGGATGGCGTTGCGTTCGGATGAGCGACGAGACTGCTTGCGAGAGATCGTCTTGCGTCTACGAGAACCTTGAGAGTTTTTTTGCGTGCTTGCCCTCGCGCGGCGTGTTGCTCGCGCTCGATTTCGGGACGAGGCGTATCGGCATGGCAGCAAGCACGACAGAGCGGAGGCTTGCCGTCGCCTTGCCTATCCTTACGCGCAAGAACTTACGGACGGATCTCGATGTTTTGCGAAGACTTTTTGTCGAGCGCGAGGCGGTGGGATGGGTTGTAGGCTTGCCGTTGTCGCTTTCCGGCAAGGAAAGTGCTATGTCGGTGGAGGTTCGGCGTTTTGTCGAGAAGTTGTTGACGAAAAACCCTCAACCGCTTTTGCTGTTCGACGAGCGACTGACTTCCGCGCTGGTCGAGCGCGCGGCACGCGAGGCAACAGGCAAGGATGTCAAGCGTAAGAAAAATCTAGATTCCCAAGCGGCGACTTTGCTCTTGCAAAATTGCCTTGAACGCTTTAGAAATAAAGATGTGGATAACTTCCCTCATTGCAAAACTTTTTGAATTTTCCGCTAAAATGAGAGATTCTGCATTTTTTCTGATGATTCTATTTTGCAGAGTGGCCGACATAGCTCAGTGGTAGAGCAAGGGTTTTGTAAACCCTAGGTCCGCGGTTCGAATCCGTGTGTCGGCAGAACAAAAAACGCGGAGCCTTAAATGAAAAAAATAACTTTTCGACTCGCACCTGCGCGAGACGGGGAGAATCTATCTTGATGTTGACATGAAAACCCTTGTCGACACGACGTTTCGCGCGCTGAGATTCTTGCCTCCTGAAACAGCGCGCGGCTTGGCTCTTTTCGGTACGCGCTTTCTCCGACCATCGCGCGTTGTCGATTCGTCGCGTCTTCAACAAAATCTTTGGTCTTTGCTGTTCTCGAACCCTATCGGCTTGGCAGCGGGGTTTGACAAGGATGCTACCGCCGTCTCGTCGCTCGGAAAGATAGGGTTCGGCTTCGTCGAAATCGGCTCGATCACCAAAAGCCCGCGTCGCGGCAATCGGAAACGTCCGCGCATGTTCCGCCTTGAACAAGATATGGCGATCGTCAACCAACTCTCGCTTCCCAGCGACGGGTTGCAGCGTGTCGAACAACGCCTGCGTCGTCATTACAATCGCGCGCAACGCTCCGCCGAAAGCGTCCGCCAGCGTGTGCGTCCCGTGCTGGGAGCAAACATTTCTCGCGACCCCGACAATTTGGACGCGGCTTCCTGCTGCGAAGAGCTGGTGTCGTGTTTCCAGTCTTTACAACCCATCGTCGATTACATCACGCTCAATGTCTCCTGTCCCAACACGACACGTCGTTTTATCGACATCGTACCGCCGAAAAGAATCGCCAAGCTTGTCGAGAACATGCGCGCCGTCGAACCGGGCAAACGGCGCATTCCTCTGCTAGTGAAAATTTCTCCCGATTTTTTGCCGAACGAATACGAGGCACTCGCCGATCTTGCCATCGACGGCGTCTTCGACGGCATGATCGTCGGCAACACGACAATGGCGCGCACGACCGAGCTGCGCTCGCCCGATGCGAACGAGGTGGGCGGGCTCAGCGGCAAACCGCTTGCGGGCGGCACCAATCATCTGCTCGCCGAGCTCTATCGCTACACGAAGGGAAAGGTCGTGCTTGTCGGCTGCGGCGGCGTCTTTTCCGTTCAAGACGCCATGCGACAGATCCTCAACGGCGCCTCGCTCGTCCAACTCTACACCGGGCTCGCCTACCGAGGACCGAGGCTGGTCGATCAGATGCGCTTCGAATTCTCGACCATGCTGCGTCAGTACAAGCTCGCTTCGATCGGAGATGCGGTCGGCAAAGCCGTCTCTTGACGGCAAGTCTAATTCAACGTCGTTCAACGTCGCTCAACTTCGTTCAACATCGTTGAACGACATCGAAGACAAGTTCCATGACGAAAATTGCAACAGGTCTCAGCGAGATCGCCGAGCCCTTTCCCGCCCTCATCGTCGACCAATGGGGAGTGATGCACAACGGCTATCGCGCGTGTCCTGAGGCGTTGCGCGCGCTCTTGGAGATTAAACGGCAAGGCAAGTGTGTCGTGACGCTTTCCAACTCCAGCAAGCCGCGCCGTCTTGCCCAAGAGATGCTGAAAGACTTGGGCTTCGAGCAAGGCATGCATTACGACCACATCGTCACTTCGGGCGCGGACATGCGCGACCATCTTCGCAAACCTTGCGATGCCTTTTACCGTAGCTTGCCGAAGCACCCTCGTCTTTTTGTGCTTTCGACCTACGACGGAGATTTGGCGCTGTTGGACGGATTGTCTTGCTCGACGACGCATGACTTGGAGCAAGCGGACGGCATGATCATCACCGGCTTGAGAGAAGGGGAATCACCCGAAGATTTTCACGACCTTTTGGACCGAGCGCGAGCGCGAGACTTGGCGCTCATTTGTCCGAACGCCGACCGATGGGTCGCCATGCCGAACGGCAGGCTGCACCCTTGCGCGGCGTTGGTGGCAGAGGCTTACGCAGAGAGGGGCGGGCGGATACGGCTTCACGGCAAGCCCGACGCGCACATTTACTATTCGTGCTTTCGCCTTGCGGAACGGGAGAATTCGGAAGATTTTTTGGCGATTGGCGATTCGTTGAATAACGACATCGGGGGCGCGGTCAATGCCAAGTGTGGTGCTTCGGTGTTGATCGCGAGCGGCATCCACCGCGCTGACTTGTTGGACGGGGGAGGAGAGGTCGATGCGCGCAAGCTCGACGCGCTTGTGGAGAAAACGGGGATCGAACCTACTTATGCAATGGCGAAACTGCGGTGGTAAAAGTTTTGTGGTAAAAGTTTTATAGACTTACATAAGTTAATCGCGTCTAGGCATCGTAGCGAGAAGACAACAACCCCAACCCCTACAAAAACTTAAAGACAATCGTCATCAAGCCCATTATCAAAGTCATCCACCCAAATCCTGCCATCAAGCCCATCATCACAAACTGCCCAGAGCCTGCATCTCTCGCACAACAGATGCCATTTCAACCCTCAAAGCATCCATGTCAGCCCGCAAAACCGCAATGTCCGCTTTCGTCGCAACATCTCCCAAAGCCTCGTGCAACGCGCCAGCGTGCGCATCAGCATGCCGCGCACCGACCCCGCCGTCGCGCGTCAGCTTGCGCACATACTTGCGCGTGTCAAAAACAGGCATAGAAGATTCGTGTGTTGTGGTCATGGGAAACACAGGGTTTTTAGGACAAAAACAAAGGTACAATTGTATTCAACGTACGCTTCTTCCTTTCTGACGAGCATTCTATCCTGATCGCTGTGCCGTGTCGAGAGACTTTTGCACGAGGTTGGGGGTGCGCTCAACGACGGACGCATCGCCAAAACCCTACAAAACGCGCCTCGCATCCGCCCCTTGACAAGACGGCGCAAAAACAACACCTTGCAAACACGACTCTCCTCCGAAACATAACGCAGAGGACAACTCGATGCCTCCCGCTCAATCAAAAACCTCGTCAAAAACCCCGTCATCCGCCCTGTCGCGTCATCGAATTTGGGACCTGCCGACCCGAACCTTCCATTGGGCGCTCCTCCTCTGCCTCGTCGGTGCCGTCGTCTCCGTCAAAACAGGACGTATGCAAGCACACCTCGTCTTCGGATCGTCTCTACTCGCGCTCGTCCTGTTTCGAATCCTGTGGGGATTCGCAGGCTCGCAAACCTCGCGCTTTCGATCCTTCCTGCCACGCCCGAAAGCTGTTCTCGCCTGCCTGAAAGCCTTCTTCCAAAAAAACAGCCCCCACATAGGACACGACGCGCTGGGAGGGCTGGCAACCCTGACCCTGCTCGCTATCCTTCTCGTCACATCCGTCGTCGGCATGTTCGCCAACGACGAGATTCTGTTTGAAGGACCGCTCGCTCCCCTCGTCTCGCAAACACTCAGCGATAATCTCACCTTTATCCACAAGCAGCTCGTCAAGGTCGTGATTGCCCTTGTCAGCCTGCATATTGCGGTTGTCCTGTTCAACCTGCTCTACAAAAAAGACGACCTCGTCTCCCCTATGGTCTTTGGCAAGAAAGACCTGCCGCCGCCACTTGCGCGACAAGCGAAAACGCTCCGTTTCGCTCCGACGGCAAGATCCGTCTTCTGCCTCCTCGTCTCCGCCGCCGTGGTTGCAAGCGTCGTCCTGCTCTGACAACTCCGTTCTTTTTTCCGAACAACAAGTCTAACTAACCCGAACCCATGTCGGAGGCGACAACACAGGAGCGCACGACCATCACTGCACAATCGTCCTCCGAAAACCCTTTGAGTGAACCCTCTTCCGACCTCGCCGTCGACAGCGCTTCGCAACCCGTCATCCGACGTCTTTCGCAAAAAGTCATCAATCGCATCGCTGCTGGCGAGGTGCTGGAACGACCCTCCGCCGCCGTCAAGGAGCTTGTCGAAAACGCGCTCGACGCTCAAGCCTCCCGCGTGCGCGTCTCCATCCGACACGGCGGCAAGTCGCTGCTGCGCGTTCAGGACGACGGTTGCGGCATGGATAAAAAAAGCCTGCGACTCGCCGTCGAACGACACGCAACCTCGAAGCTGCCCAAAGACGATCTTTTGGACATCCACACCTTCGGCTTTCGCGGCGAAGCCCTGGCTGCAATCACGGCGGTCAGCCGAACGCTCATCAAAAGTTGCACGAAAGCAGAAGACGCCGCCGAAATCTTCGTCGAAGCAGGAAAGGTCTCCGATGCCAAATCCTGCGTCCATCCCCAAGGCACCGACATCCAAGTGCAAGACCTCTTCTTCGCAACCCCGCACGATTGCGATTCCTCCGCAGCGACTCTTACGAAAACGCTCTCGTACTCGCACAAATAGAACGCATCGCGCTTGCCAATCCCTATGTGCAGTTCGAATGCTTCGACGACCAAAAACGAAAACTCTTCCTGCCCGCAAGCAACCAAGCCCTCGCGCTCAACGCCTCCAAAGAACGCATCGCGCAAGTGATGGGCAACCTCTTCTTGGAAAACGCCTTCCCCGTCATCGCGCAACAGCAACGCATGCGGCTGCAAGCCCTCTGTTCCTTTCCCGCCCATCACAGCAATCGCTCTGCCAAGCAGTTCTTCTTCATCAACGGAAGACCGGTGCAAGACCGAACGCTGGCGAGCGTCGTGCGCGTCGCCTACGGCGATTCCGTGCCGGCAAGACGCTTTCCCCTCTTCGTCGCCTTCCTGGAAGTGCCGCGGCGCGAGGTCGATGTCAATGTACATCCCAGCAAAACGGAAGTGCGATTCCGCGATCCGCAAACCCTTCGCGCCTTCCTCATGACATCAGTGAAAACAGCCCTTGCGAAGAACGCGCGACACAAGAAAAACATCGCCGCCGTGCTGGGAGACATCGCAGATACACAACCCCTTTCGTCTGTTCCGCCCTCTTCGGCTGTTCCTTCTTCTTCTTTTGTCCCTTCTTCTCGCGCTCCCTCTCCGCAACAAGCCTCCCTTCCGCCGCTGCCTGCGGCAAACCCGTCTGCGCACGACCTCTCGCCGCCTTCGGAAAAAACGACATCCGATTCTGTTCCTTCCCTCCCTGCCCTGTCAGCACGGGCGGAGCGGCGTTCCTTCGATCAACCCGATCTTCGACAACAACACGACGACAGCCTTGAGACCAGCCCTGAGACCAACCTTGAGACCAACCTTGAAACTTTGCGCGATCTTCCGCTCGGCATGGCCAAAGCCTGTTTGCACAAAAACTACATCGTCGCGCAGACGCACGACGGTATCACCATCGTCGATGCGCACGCGGCGCACGAACGTCTGCTTTTCGAGGCGTTGAAACGCGAGCATGCCGAAGGTCGTATTCCTGTGCAAAAATTTCTTATTCCCGAAATTATCCCTCTTTCGTCCTCCGATATCGAGCTTTTACAAATCCAAGTCGACGGGTTGCCACGGAAAGCGGAATCTTTCGGTTTCTTCTTCGAATCGTTCGACGATGCCCATGTCTCGCTCAGAGGAATGCCCGCCGTCTTAAAGTCTTCGCACGCAGCCCGAATGACCGCCGACCTCTGCGCGCTACTATGCGAGAGCGAACGCGACGCCGAAAGCTTGCTTTCTCAAGCGGTCGTCGACAAAATTCTCTCGCGCATCGCCTGCCACGCCGCCGTGCGTTCGCAAAAAATCTTAGAGACGGAAGAAATGAACGCCCTGCTGCGCAACATCGAACGAGAGCCCAAAGCAGCGCAATGCAACCACGGCAGACCGACGACGGTCGCCTTCTCGCTCAAAGACTTGGAAAAGCTTTTCGAGAGAAGCTAAAAACAAAGAACAGCAAAAAACATGGCGCACCGACTTTCTACGACGATCTTTTCAAGCATGAACGAAAAACCCCTCCTTTTTGCCTGCTTTGCCACCTTCCTGTACGTGCTTGCGTTGGCGCTGGTGATTCCTTTCTTGCCGTTTCAAATTCTTAACTTCGGCGGTTCTTACGCGAGCGTCGGTGGCATCTTCTCCGCTTTCTCGGCAGCCTCCTTCCTCTCCGCACCCCTGTGGGGACGCGCGTGCGACCGCTGGAGCGTGAAAACGACGTTGCTGGCAAGCGCTCTGCTGACGCTCTCCTCTTACCTTATTCTCTTTCTCGCTGCTTCCCTACCTGTCCTGTACGCTGCGCGCGTCTTGGCAGGACTCGCCGCAGGATGGCTGATCGCATGCCAGACGTTAGTCGCGCAAACGACCGACAACAAAGAACGCACGCGAGGCTTGGGACTGCTAGGCGCAGCCTTCGGAACAGGCTTCGCTGCAGGACACGCCCTCAGCGCATGGCTTTTGGGAGAACATCTCGTTCCCGCCAAAACTCCCGTCCTCGTTGCTTGCGCTGTCGTTTTGGCTGCCATCGCCCTGACAGCGATGTTCTCCCTAAAGAAAAACACCTCACCGCGAAACGACGCCGCCGACAGCACAAAACGAAGCTCACCACAATCCCAACGACGGCACAAGCAGCGAGGATGGTTCGATGTTCTCGCTCTTTTCCAAACAAGGGCCCTTGCTACGGTTGCGCTTGTCTATTTCGCCGTCTCGCTTGCGTTCTACGGCTTTGAAGGAACCTTTGCCGTGTGGGTGGAAGAAATCTTCGCCTTCGGACCCCGAAAGGTCGCTCTGCTGCTAACCTACGCCTCGGTGGTCGTGATCGTCGTACAGGGAGGAATCGTCGGCAAGGTCGCACGAAGGCAAGGGGAAGGGCGCGTCGTTCTCTTCGGGATCGCAAGCCTTGCCTGCGGACTCGCGCTCCTCGCGTTTGCTGGAAATCTTGCACTTTTGTTGCTCGCCCTCACCCTGATCGCCACGGGCATCAGCTGCCATAATCCTGCCATGCAGAGCTTGATCAGCCAAAGAACACAGCGACAAGGCGAGATATTCGGAATCTTGCAAGCCCTCACAAGCCTTGCACGCACCGTCGCTCCTTTTGGCTTCGCACTCGTCGCAACGTTGTGGAAAGGAACAATCCTCTACTTCTTTCTCGCTGTCGCGCTCGTTGTTTTGTTGTTCCTCGTCAGAGCCTTCACCTTGCTCGAAGATAAGCCTTCCCGAAACGTCAAAAAGGCTTGAAGATCGCAAGAAACAAAATCACGAGCAAAAGCAAGGTCGGAACTTCGTTCGCAACCCGAAAAAATCTTGCCGAATAACGATTCGCGCCTCTGACGAAATCCTTGCGGCAACGTGCCAAAAAGATGTGAAAAAAGCTCAAGATCACAAGGCACAGCAGTTTTGCCAAAAACCACCCTTGCAACCAAGCACCGACATGGCTTGCGAGTCCCAAACCGAACAGCCATGTCGCTACCATCGCGGGTGTCATAATGATGCGGAGCAAGCGACGTTCCATCACTTTCAACATCGCAGCCGATTCTTTGTTTGCCTCCACATGGTAGGCGAACAGACGCGGCAAGTACAGCAAGCCGGCTAGCCAGCTGACAAAGCCTGCCATGTGCCAAAACAGCAAAAATTTGTAAGTCATCGCCCTACTCGTTCTATCGTGCGTTTTCTCGACAAGGACAATTCGTAAATTTTTGCGGACAAAAACGTTGCGACCCCTCGCCCGCTACCGACATCGTCTTGTCGTCAAGCCTCTGGTCGATGGCATGCGCCAACCCCCCGATGAACGCGTTGTCGATGCCAACAGTGGGAGCGCGCAAATAAACAGGAACACCGCTCTCGACAGCAACATCAAAATACTCCCGATCCAACTCGTAGAGCGTCTCCGAATGTTCGGAAACGAAGGCGATCGGAACGACAAGAATCGGGCGATGCTCCCTTCCCGCCCGACGAATCTCGTCTTCCGTGTAGGGCTGCAGCCACTTCATCGGGCCCACGCGACTTTGATAGCACAAACGCCAATCGACCGATTTCGGCAACACGAGCTTACTCACCACCGCATCCACCGTCTGCTCGACATGGTGTTGATAGGGATCCCCCCGCTCGACAAATTTTTGCGGAATGCCGTGCGCCGAGAACAAAATACGCAAGGGCTTCAGCTCTTTGAAGATCTTTTGTCGTTTTAAATTTTGCTCCACCGCTCGACAAATGCCGCTGACAAAACCCGTTTCGGTCGGATAACAACACAATATCTTTGTTTCGCAAAAAATCTTCTTTTTGGCATACTTAAACCATTGCTTGAGCGACGAGGCGGTCGTCGAGCTGGAAAACTGCGGATACAGCGAAGCGAGCAACACACGATCGGGCGACCATTGGCGAACTTTCTCGACAACCTCCTC
>JABAAA010000008.1:14572-16919 GCA_014239005.1 Alphaproteobacteria bacterium
AAGCGAGCAACACACGATCGGGCGACCATTGGCGAACTTTCTCGACAACCTCCTCACTCATCGGATGCCAATAACGCATAGCGACAAAGGTTCGTACATGGTCTTTGTCTTTGCGTATCGCGCCTAGCTTCTCTTCAAGCGCCCGTGCCTGTTTTTGCGTGTTGGACAAAAGCGGAGACCCCCCTCCAAGCGCCCGATAAATTTGCGTCGCTGTCTTTGTTCGCAACTCGGAAAGCAGAAAGCCGAGCGGAAAACGAATGATCCAAGCCAGTCGAATGATTGCAGGATCGAGAAACAAATTACGAAGAAAAGGCTTCACCGAAGAAAGGTTGTTCGGCGCTCCCAAGTTGAATAGAACGATTGCGATTTTTTTCTTTTTTTTCAAGGTGTTGTTCATCGAAACTCTCTCACTGTTTTAACAAGATCTTCGACATGCTCGGGTGGCGTATCTTTTAAAATGCCATGTCCTAAGTTGAACACAAAAGGACGATGCCGACATTGTTCGCAAATTCGTATCGCCTCGTCTTTCATGCCTTTTCCTCCCACCAACAAACGAACAGGATCGATATTGCCCTGAAGGACAAGATCGTGCGGGAGCGTCTTGTTCGCAAGCACAAGATCGCATCCCGAATCCAACGAAACGCCGTTCAAACCCGTGTCACACGCGTAAGAGAAAAGCCTGTTGCCCGCTTGTTTGGCAAATCCCATGACAAACGTTCCTTGTAATGCTTTGACCATCATCGCGGTCGGCGCAACAACCCATTCGTGAAACTGCTCCGTATCAGCAAGCCCTGCCCAAGAGTCGAAAATCTGCACCATATCTGCTCCCGCTCGAACCTGCATCATCAGAAACCGAGACAGCAACGAAGTTAAATACGCGATCAAATCTTTAAAAAAGCCTCGATCTTCCAAAGCCAAACGCCGCAACAAGAAAAAATCCTTACTCCCCTTTCCCTCAACCATATAAGCCGCCAATGTCCAAGGTGCCCCACAAAACCCTATCAAAGCCGTGTTGGAGAAAGATTCTTCCTTCAGTTTCTCGCGCAAAAGCGAGACGGATTCTCCTACCACTTGCAATTTTTTCAACACATCCTCTTCTCTCGGAAAACGAAACCTTCTGTCGATCTTCGATAGAAGAGGACCTTGTTTTTCGTCAAACACCACCGACAGACCCATCGCATGAGCCACTAGCAAAATGTCGGAAAAGACGATCGCCGCGTCAAACGAAAATCGCCGCATCGGTTGCAAAGCTGCTTCTGTCGTTAACGAAGGGGTGAGACAAAATGAAAGAAAATCCGGTGATTTTTGACGTAATTGCCGATACTCCGACAAATAACGTCCCGCCTGTCGCATCATCCACACGGGAGGAGGAACAACGGGTTTTTTGGTAAGAACTTGTAAAAAGGAACAATCCACAGCCTTTTAATTATACTTAAAAAGAATTTAAAATTTTATTTTTATTATTATTAGTCTGTGAGTTGCGAGGAAAAATCGTTAATACTCTTTGTTTCAAGGACGAAAAAAATTTTGTCGACGGGGAAATCTTGTGGGATGTTAAGGGAAAAAACCGAAAAACTTTCCTTCGTTCGTTCTATGGTGCACTTTTCCTCTTGTTGTCAGCCTGTTTTGCCCTTGTTGTGCTTGTCGTGATGGCATCGTTTTGTCTACACCTTATTTCTGATTCGACAGGAGAGACTGTTCAAAGCCTCTCTCGCGCTTGTCTTGCACTTTTTCCTTCCGTCTCGACGGTCGAGTATCTTCATCCTCTTATTCACAATCAGACGCGGATGGCAGAGGTGTTGCCCGTGTTGGCGAAAGAACAAGGTCTCGTCGTCTTTTCATTGGCAAGTCTGCCGCTTGCACAAAGTTTGCAAGATTTTTGCGTAGAGAACAATCTTCCTTATTTATCTGTTCTCGAAGGTCCTTTGAAAGCCTTCGCGCGTTTTTTTGGATCCTCGCCCTTAGAGCGATCCGGCGCGCAACACACGATGGACGACAACTATTTTCGTCGTATTGAAGCACTCCATTTTACCATCGCACACGACGACGGCAACGGGTTGGAGACGCTCGACCAAGCCGATGTCTTGCTCTTGGGCGTCTCTCGTACTTCGAAAACCCCGACATGCTTTCAGCTCGCCAATCGCGGTTTTCGCGCAGCGAATGTGCCTTTTGTGTTCGGCGTTGCTCCTCCGAAAGAGCTGCTCGAACTTGTCGAGCAAAACGGCAAACCTGTCCTTTTCGGTCTTACTTGCTCTTGCGATCATCTTTTGGCGTTGCGACGGAACCGTTTGCTCTCGATGGGCAGAAAAGATTCTGACACCTATGTCGATCCCGAACGCGTGTTGGA
>JABAAA010000090.1 GCA_014239005.1 Alphaproteobacteria bacterium
GGGATGACGGCGGAGATGTGTGCAATATGGTTTGGCATTTTGGGGGTGGGGTTTTTGGTGCGCGCATTCGAGCGATGGGAGGGAGATGTTTCGGTGGGGTGGGGGGAAGTTCTTGTGGCGGTGACGGACGGGGGGTTTCTTGTCAGGGGGGAAGGGGTGGGGGTTGTTCGTGGCGATGTTGTCGATGTTGTCGTGGAGGTGGGGGGGGTAGAGTGCTCGTCGGGTAATTGGTATGGCGTTGGCGATGTTGTGGAGGGTATTGAGGTGGGGGAGGGAGACTGGAAGCTGTTGGAAGGTTATGCGAGGCGCACTTATGTTAGGACGAGTGCGGGCTCGCGCGAGCGCGGCGCAGGTTAGGTGGCGCGTCGTTTTTTTGGGGCAAGTTGCCAAGTTGCCGATGGGGCTGCCGACCTCCCCCTATCTATCCCCTGTCCTCGTTCACTTCACCAGCCCGGGAAGCCACAGCACCACCGCCGGAAATGCCACCAAACAGGCTATCGTCACGGCATCGGCAAAAAAGAACGGCATCACGCCGCGAAACACATCTTGAACCGAAATATCCTTCTGAACGCCCGCCACCACAAAACAATTCAACCCGATCGGAGGCGTGATCAAACAAAACTCCGCCATCTTCACCACCAAAATGCCAAACCATATTGCACACATCTCCGCCGTCATCCCAAAAGTACTCTCCTCAATACTCACCCCCTCGCCCCCGTTCAACGCGATCACCGCAGGAAACACGATCGGCAAGGTCAACAACATCATCCCAATCGCATCCATAAACATTCCCAACAACGCATACGACAACAAAATACAAACCATAATCAACAGAGGACTATACTCCAATCCTCCCAACCACTCGGAAAATGCCATCGGCAAATGCGCAAAACCCAAGAAACGAACATAAATCAACACACCCCAAATAATGGCAAAAATCATCACCGACAACTTCGCCGTTTGCAACAACGCCCGCTTCAACTGATCCCACCTCATCCCGTTTGCCATCGCAACACAAAAGACGATAAACGCACCTAATGCTCCGCCCTCGGTCGGCGTCCCCCACGCCTCGCCGCCGAAAGGATTGACGACAAAACCCACGAGCACCACCACGACAAGCAGAATCGGTAAGGTCGGAGGAAGCGAACTCCATCGCTCGCGCCACGAAAATCCTCCGACCGCAGGTCCAAAATTTCTGATCCCGACGGCAAGCAAGATCACCAACCCCGCATACACGATCGCAGAAAACATCCCCGGTACAAACCCCGCCAACAACAGGCGACCGACATCCTGCTCGACGATCACCGCATAAATGACCAGCAACGCTGAAGGAGGAATCAACGACGCCAAGGTTCCGCCCGCCGCGACCACCCCCGCGGCAAACCTCTTGTTGTAGCCGAGCGCGCGCATCTCAGGAATGGCGATCTTGGCAAACACGGCAGAAGTCGCGACCGAAGCCCCTGAGACTGTCGCGAACCCCGCGGTGGCAAAGACGGTTGCAACCGCCAAGCCTCCGGGCAGCCAGCCCACCCACCTCTTGGCTGCGCGAAACAACGCCGTCGTCAATCCCGCGTAATAGGCGAGATACCCGATAAGAATAAACGCAGGGATCAACGACAAAGATTGCGAGGCGATCTTCGAATGCGGAACCTGCCCCGCCACCTTGACCGCCACCACCAGCGCCTTGACGAATTGCTCGGAAGCATACCCCTGCTTTTGCCAAAAAATCCAAACCAACCCCGAAAGTCCGGCAAGCGCCGCGGCGAAAGCAACACGCAATCCCACGACAACCAGCAACAACATGGCAGCAGAAACGACAAGACCGATATCGATGGGTTGCAAAATAGAGCCTTGCCAACAAGCCTTGCTAAAAGTCCGCCAAACTCAGAGAACTAAGTTCGGTGAGTAAAAGTCAGGGAGCCAATCGCGGTGAGTAAACATCAGCGAGCAAAGTCCGCTTCCTTGTCGTCTTCGTCGTGTGGGGTGGCATCGGGAACGGCGAGCGGGTCTCGACAGAAAATGCCGGCACGCACGAATCCCCACAGTTGCAGCCCCAAGCGCAACGCCAACAGCGAGAACGCCAGCGGCACAATCAGCTTGGCAGGCCACAGCGGCAGGGCGATGTCGATCGAGCTGTCCCTGCTCCATAAGGGAGCTGCGATGTCGAAGCTGCGCAAGAAGTGCGCTCCCGTCCCCCAAATCAGCAACAGCGTCACCGACAGCATGACGAAGGTGGCGAAAGCCTCCAGCGTCCACAAAGTTCTTCCCTTCAGCTTGCGCGTGAGCATGTCCATGCGGATATGCCCGTCGTTGCGCTGCGTGAACGAGAGTCCCAAGAAGGCGATCAGCGGCATGGCTTGTTCGATCCAGTCGACATAGCCCGGCAGAGGGGCGTTGAACAGCTTCCTGCCCCCCACCGAGACGACCGCCATCAGCACGAGCGACGCAACCGCAACCCCGCCCAGCAAGGCGAACGCTCGCTCGATGCCGAGCAGAAGACGGTCGACACGGCGCAATGTCACGCTTGAGGTCTCCCTCCCTTTTCTCCTGAGCTCGTGCCTAGTCGCCTCGCATTACTTGATCGCCTTGACGAGCGCGTCGTAGAGATCTTGAGCGGGAAGCCCTTTGGCAGCGTTTTGTTTGATCCAAGCCTCTGCTGCGGGTTTGGCAACTTTAGATTTCAAGGCTTTCAGATCTTTTTTGCTGTAGGTGATGCGTTGGATGCCTTTCTCGTCGAGCTTCGGTCCCCAAGCCTTGAGCGTCTTGTTGTTGTAGTGGTCGATGTAGTGGTCGAGCGCGGGCTTCACCGCCGACAGCAAGGCTTTGCGGTGCTTCTTGGAAAGCGCCGCGAGCGCGTCCGTATTGACGACAACAGGACAATTGAGCGTGCCGGGATTAAGGTTCGTTGTCCACCACTTTCCCGTCTCGACGGTACCGAAGGACATGTGGGCGTGGGGGGCAAAGGCGACCGCCTTGATGACTCCGCTGTCGAGCGCCTGTCGAACTTCGGTCGCCGACATGGAGGTCGGCACAGCGCCGAGCTCTTTCATGGCTTTGCCGATGCCGCCGGTCGCTCTCACCGAGAGCCCCTTGAACCCGTCGAACGAGGTCGGGGGTTTGCCCACGCCCAAAATGTTGTACTGCGGCAGCGGCGAAGGCATCAACAACGTCGCGTTCCACCGCGCCAGATCTTTCTTGACCGCAGGGTGTTTGTAGAGCTTTTGGCTGATCTTGCGTTCTTGCTCCAGCGATTTCACGCCGAGGTAGGGCAGCTCCAACACGGTGATGCTGGGGTTCTTGTCGCGGTGGTAGCCCGCGCAGAACTGCGCCATTTCGAACGCGCCGATCGAGATGCCGTCCAAATTCTCCCTGTTCTTCGAAAGACCGCCGTACGAGATGTTGAGACGGAACTCTCCGTTCGTTTTCTTTTCGACAAGCTCTTTGAGCTTTTCGACATGCTCGGTAAAGGCGCGACGTTTGCCCCATAGCGAGACATTCCAAACAACCGATTCCGCGATCGCTTGACCGGCATACAGCAAGGGCAGCGCGGCAAAAAGAATGGGGGTGAGAAGGCGTTTAAGCGTGAACATTGTGAATCTCCTTTTGTGAATCTCCTGATGTGAATCCCCTTTTGTGAATTTCCTGGTCGATTCCAAGATTGATCGAAGGGAACGATTCATTTTTGCACAGAACCTCCAGAGAGTCAAATGGAGAGTCAAATTCGGAGAATCAAATTCGGAGAGTCAAATTCGAGTGCTATTGGATCAAATTTCTTGTGTCGCTTTTCTTGCCTTGCTAGGCTACAAGTAAGTTTCCCTTGTTTCACACTCGCCCGTTCCGAAGGAGATTTTTATGCCCGAAGACCTAGTGCGCACCACTCGGATGCACAACGGAGAAAAGAACCACGCGCCCTTTTCCGCGCAAGAGATGGAAGGTCGTCAGAAGGCGATTCGAGGCTGGATGGCGAAAAACGCCGTCGATGCCTGCCTGTTCACTTCGTACCATTGTATCAACTACTATTCAGGCTTTTTCTACTGCGCCTTCGGACGCAGGTACGGCTTGTTCGTCGACGAGAAGGAGGCAACCTCGATCTCGGCAGGGGTCGATGGCGGGCAGCCTTGGCGTCGCACCTTCGGCGACAACATCACCTATACCGACTGGCATCACGACAACTTCTTTCGCGCGATCCAAACCTTGGCAAAGGGGTCGCGGCTCAAGACGTTGGGGATCGAGTTCGACCATGTCAACTTGGACTTGCGCCGTCTGCTGGAAGAAGCCTTGCCCGATGTGACCTTTGTCGATGTCGCGAAGCCCGCCATGTGGATGCGCACGATCAAGTCGGCGGAAGAACAAAAGCTCATCCGCGAGGGCGCGCGTATCGCCGACCTTGGCGGTGCTGCGGGCGTCGAAGCTTTCAAGGCAGGGGCGGGCGAACACGAGGTCGCCCTCGCTGCCACGGACGCGATGGTGCGCGAGATCGCGCGTTCGTTCGAGTTCGTCGAGTTGATGGACACGTGGGTGTGGGTTCAATCGGGCATCAACTCGGACGGCGCGCACAATCCCTCCACCAACCGCGTGATCGAGGCGGGAGACATTGCAGTGTTGAATTGTTTCCCCATGTTCTTCGGCTACTACACCGCGCTGGAGCGCACGCTGTTTTGCGAGCGCACGACGAGTGAGCGTCATTTGGAGATTTGGCAGAAGAATTGTGCCGTCCATCGTCGCGGGCTTGAGCTCGTGAAGCCCGGCGCGCGTTGCTGCGACATCGCCGAAGAGTTGAACGAGATGTATCGAGAATGGGATCTGTTGAAGTATCGCTCGTTCGGCTACGGTCATTCGTTCGGGGTCTTGTGCCATTACTACGGTCGCGAGGCGGGCGTCGAGTTGCGCGAAGATGTCGAGACGGTCTTGCAGCCTGGCATGGTGGTTTCGATGGAACCCATGGTCATGCTGCCCGAAGAAGAAGAGGGGGCGGGCGGCTACAGGGAGCATGACATCCTGATCGTCGGCGAAGAAGATGCGGAGAACATCACGAAGTTTCCTTTCGGACCCGAGCATAATATCATCGGAGCTTGAACGGGTCGGGTCGGAGTTTAACGCATCTTGTTTTAACGTTCCTTGTCAGGTCGGTTTGTCATGTCAGCTTGTCATATCAGTTTTGTAGAGGCGCTGGCGCGTCTTTCGGACGCTCCGCAAGGCGAATTCTTTGTCGATCTGTTTCGGCACGGCACGCTGAGGGTGGAGCTCTACGCTCCTCCCGATCCCGACCCTCAGCAGCCGCACAGCCAAGACGAGATCTACATCGTCGCATCAGGCAGCGGCGAGTTTTGGGTCGAGGGGCTTGACGCTCCCATGCCTTTCAAGGAGCATGACTTTTTGTTCGTTCCTGCCGGCAAAGCGCACCGCTTTGTCAACTTCCAAAACCTCAAGGTGTGGGTGCTGTTCTACGGAGAGGAAGGGGGGGAACGCGCGGCAGAAACTCCTATCTGATGTTCCTGCGGTGATTTCCTGCCTGATGTTCCTGCGATGATTTTCTGCTTGATGGGTTCTCGCTAAAGGATAGTCGTTCCCTCCCCCCATGAGGGGTTCAAGTTAGAACCTCTCATGTTAGGGGTAGGGCGCTCCAAAAGTCGTTTG
>JABAAA010000091.1 GCA_014239005.1 Alphaproteobacteria bacterium
CATGCAACAGGATGCTGGCAGGATCGCTACGCTGTGCACCCTCGATCACGATGTCGAGAATCCGTCGTGACGAAACCGAAGATTGACCTGACGCCACAGGCAGCAAGCAGAACAGCAACAGCAACGTTGTCGCCACCGCCCGCCCCATGACCACGAAGGGAAACGCAGCGTGCAACGTGCGGCTCACGGAAGCACGAAGCGCAGAATATCCTGACCGGTCACCCACACCATCAAGGCGAGCAGCAACACGAAACCGCACACCGAGAGGGATTGCTGAACTTTCTCATCCAGCGGTTTGCGGCGTAAAAACTCCAGCGCGTACAGCAAGAGATGCCCGCCGTCCAACACGGGCAGAGGAAACAAGTTCATCAGCCCCAAGTTCACCGACAAGATCGCCGTAAACAAGAAAAAACTCGACGCTCCCGCGCGTGCCGCATCCCCCGATATCTTCGCCAGTCCCACAGGACCGCTCAACTCTTCCATGCTTCGCGTGCCGAAGATCAGCTCTTGGATCGCGAGCATAATCTCTCGAATCAGACGACCGCATTCCACGCTCGCTCGAAACAACGCGGGCAACGGCGAAAGACGCTCGATCGTCGGACGCGCGAGCCCTACCCCGATCCGATAGCGTCCCTCCTCCTGAAGACGAGGGCGGATTTGCAAACGACGCACCTCGCCGTCGCGCACGATCTCCAACACCAGCAGACGACCCCCGCTGCCCTCGACCATGCGCACCAAATCGCCGAAGTGGCGCAGCGACGTTGCGTCGATCGCCGTGATCCGATCGCCCGTTCGCACCCCCGCCTGCTCGGCAGGAGACGCAGCGACGACCTCTCCCACCTTCACCCCCTCGCCTTGCTCGCGCACGGGCGCGCCTTGAAAGACATAGAGACAAGCGAACAACAGGATCGCTAATGCAAAGTTCGCCAAAGGTCCTGCTAAGACCACCAGCGTGCGTTGCCACAGGGTTTTGTTTGCAAAAGCGCCGTCGCGCAGCTCTTCGGGCATCTCCGCCACCTCTTGGCTGCTCCACCCCTCCATGCGCACATACCCCCCCAAAGGCACGGCAGAAACGCAGAAGTGCGTGCCGCTCTTGCCTTTCCAGCCGAACAGCACAGGACCGAAGCCTACCGAAAACACTCGCACCGCGACGCCGCACCATCGTGCCACCGCGTAATGCCCGAGCTCGTGCACAACCACGACGACGACGACGACCAGCAAGAAGTAGATAATGTTTTGCAGAACGGCAAGCATGGAAAAAAAACGAAAAGGTCAGGCTGGAGGGCTGGAAAGAATCGGGTTGAGGGTATCAGGTTTGCAGCGGTCAGGCTTGTTGCAACAAGCCAGCTTCGGCAAGCGGGCGACTTGCAAGCGACGCAGACACCGCTTGACGTTCAAGGCATTCCCGCGCAAGCCTGCGCCCGTAGGCGTCGATTGTCAAGACACGCTTCAGCGAGTCGGGCGCATCCAGCTTTGCTGTGTCGTGCTTTTGCATCACCTCTTGGACAAGCGGTACGATCTGGTGAAAGGCGATGCGTTCGTGCAAAAAAGCCTCGACGATCGCTTCGTTCGCAGCGTTCAGCACGACGGGTGCGATCGGGTTCGTCAGGCTTGCGCGCGCCAGATCGGGGGCGGGAAAACGCTGGCGATCGAGCGGGCGAAACGCGAGGGTTGAGACGGATCGCCAGTCGAGCCCTTGCGCTCCTTCGCGCCTTGCCGATGTCCGATGCGGCCAGTGCAGCGCGTGCCAAAGCGGCAGCCGCATGTCGCAGGCGCCGGCGAGCGCGAACACAGACCCGTCGCCATAGACGACCATTCCGTGGACGATCTGCTGCGGATGGACGACGATGTCGATCGCGCCTTCGTCCAACGCGAACAGCCTCGCCGCTTCGACGACCTCCAGTGCCTTGTTCATCATCGTCGCCGAGTCGACGGAGATCTTCGCGCCCATGCGAAAGTTGGGATGCGCGCACGCTTGGCGTAGCGTCACACGCGAAAGTTGCTCTTCGGACAGGTCGAGAAAAGGACCGCCCGACGCCGTGAGAACGATGCGCTCCACCATCGACCTTGCGCCTTTCTCGCGCTCCAGTATTTGGAAGATAGCGTTGTGTTCAGAGTCTGCAGGCACGACGGGGCTACGGTGTCGCGCGCATTCTTCGAGGAACCACGCTCCACCGGCAACCACGCACTCCTTGTTGGCAAGCACCAAGGTCGTCGTGCGCCGCGCGGCGTGGAGCGTCGGCACCAAGCCGTCGATGCCGCTGATGGCAGCCACTGTCGTCGCCGATTCCATGTCAGCCGCCTCTAAGACGGCGTTCTCTCCCGCCCCCGCCACCGTGCCGCTTCCTTGCAAGGCGCGACGTAGAGGTTGCAAAAGGCGCGCTTCACCCAAGGCTGCGAAACGCGGTCGATGCCGCCGACACAGGGCGACCAATCCTTCCAAGTCTTTTTGGGCGCACAGCGCGATCACTTCAAAGTTGCCCTGCTCGATCACTTGCAACGCAGCGCGTCCGACGCTGCCCGTTGCGCCCAGCACGCTCACCGAGACGGGAGGGCTCTTGTCGCGATCCGTGTCCTTGTTCATGTTCGTGTCAGACTCCGTCTTGCACGGCGAGCGCGACCCACGCGACAGGTACGGCGCAGAGCATGCTGTCGATGCGGTCCAAGACGCCGCCGTGTCCTGGCAGCAAGGAGCCCGTGTCCTTCACGCCGACGCGCCGCTTGAATTGCGATTCGGCGAGGTCTCCCAGCTGCGCGCCCCCGCCGACGAGCAGGCTTGCCAGCGCGGCGAACAGCACACGATGAGCGTGACTTTGGCTCTGCCCTTGCCCTTCGGAAGACAGGGCGAGCAGCCACAGAGTTCCGAACACGCCTGCAGCCGCCAAGCCGCAGAGCAATCCTGCCCACCTTTTGTCGGGGCTGACGCGCTCCCACAATTTCGGTCCGCGCAACGCCTTTCCTCCGAGCAGCGCCGCCGTGTCGAAGGCGACCACGACCACGATCACCCATCCCACCCCCGCAACGCCGAAGCGGTCGTGCAAGCTCACGAAGCCCACGCCCAACGTAGCGAGGCAGAACAATCCTACGAGGTTGTGCAAGTCTACATCGCGCTCCAGTAGCAAGGCGACGGGCAGAAACAACAACAGCAAAAACAAGCAGGCGATCCCCAGCACGGGATAGGCGAGCAGGACGAGCAGAAGGCTTGCCTCCAAGATTGGGGAATGACGATCCTGTTCGCGCGGCGCAAGCTGTCGCCACTCGCGCGCTGCCTGCCACAGCACAACGAGTGTCGCCGGCAGCAACAGGATGCGGGCGAAGAGCAGCAGCAGCAAGACAAGGGCGAGCAGGGCTACGGCGGTCGTCGCGCGCAAAAGGCGCGGGTCCACCGCTGCGATCCTTGTTCGCCATCGTTTCATCTCAAGATCGCTCCCGTCTCGTCCCTGTTGTTGGCAGATCGACCGCGATTAGGCGGAGCGGCTTTCGCTGGCACCGAAACGTCGTTCGCGGTGCGCGAAGGCTTCCAGCATGTTCTCCAAACGCTCGGTGTTGAAATCGGGCCAAGGGCAATCGGTAAACATCAACTCGCTGTAGGCGCTTTGCCACAGCAGGAAGTTGCTGATGCGTTGCTCGCCGCCGGTGCGAATCAACAAGTCGGGATCGGGAAAGGACGCCGTATCTAGCGCCGCTGCAACATGTTGCTCGGTCAGATCTTCTGCTCGCTCCCCCCCCTCCAGACAGCGCGCGACAAGCCTGCGAGTCGCCCGAACAATGTCGTCCCGACCGCCGTAGTTCAACGCCAATCCTAAATGTAAAAAATCCTTGTCGTCTTGTGAAGTCGTGCCGTTCCGCTCGCCGTTGCTACTCTTGTGGTCACTCGTTGGCGCGGGGCTTTGCGATTTGCGCTCCAAGTCGTCCAACTGCCGAACGAGCGAGGAAGGCAGCCCCGTCCTGTCGCCGAAGACCGAAAGGCGCACGCGACGATCGTCCAAAAACTTCTTGCGATTGCGTACAAGGTACTGCTCCAACAGACGCATCAAGCCTTGCACCTCTTCCTCCGAGCGTCGCCAGTTCTCGCTGGAGAATACAAATAGAGTCAAGTACGGAATGCCCTTCTTGAGCACGCAGTCCAAGATCGCTTCCGCCGCGCGCGCTCCCGCCTTGTGTCCTTCCAGACGCGATTTTCCGCGTGCCTTCGCCCATCGTCCGTTGCCGTCCATGATGAGCGCCAAGTGACGCGGCAACGACATGGGCGCGAGCAGGCGCGCGAACGAAGCATGATCGTGCGGCAGGGCGGGCTCGCGGGCAAGTCCCAACGAAGCGGTCGGCGAAGCGGCTTGCTGCGAAGCGGTCGGCGAAGCGGCTTGCGGCGAAGCGGCTTGCGAGGGTCGAACGGAAGGCAACTGCGAGACCGAAAAACGTTCCGTGTCTACGGCGTTGCGATGATACGTTCCTTGTCACGCAAGGCTTCGTCGATCTTGGCGATGTGACTGTCGGTCACTTTCTGTACCAAGTCGCAGTAACGTTGCGCGTCGTCCTGCGAAAAGGCTTTTTCCTTCTCCTGCTTGCGCACCGTATCGATGGCATCGCGGCGTATGTTGCGCACGGCGATCCGCGCTTCTTCCGCGTAGCGCGCTGCCATTTTTGCCAAGTCCTGCCTGCGCTCGGCGCTCGGGCTCGGCAAGTGCAGGCGGATCACCGCGCCTTCCGTTTGCGGCGTCAGTCCCAAGTCCGATTCGTTGATCGCCTTCTCCACCGCTGCGACAACACTGTTGTCCCAAACCTGAATGCTCAGCGTGCGTGCATCGACGACATTGACGCTCGCCAGCTGGTCGAGCGGCTGCGTCGCATCGCCGTAGGCGCGCACCGTCAGCGGCGCAACCAACGAGGTTGCCGCGCGTCCTGCGCGCAACCCCTTGAACTCTTTGTCCAGCACTTCCAAGGCGCCGTCCATGCGTTTTTCGTACTCTTTCGTCGAGAACCCTTCGGATGCCATCGTCGTCTCCTCCTGATTCAATTCTCGTGGTGGGGGGCTTTACAGCTAGCTCTGTTCTCCGAGCGCAAGGCGGAGAAACCCTTTTACATGTGCTTCTCCCTCCTTCTGCCCCGCCTCCTTCAGCATGGAGGCCACAGAGCGCGTTTCGTCCAGCGCGTACAGCTGTTCGTCCAAGACGACGTTGCGGAAAAACTTTTCCATGCGACCTCGAACGATCTTGGCGAGGATGTCGTCTGCTTTCGTTTCTTTTGCCCCCGTTCCTTTTGTTGCAGCCCCTTCTGCCTGTTCTCGCAAGATCTCTTCTTCCTGTCGCACCGTTTCTGCGGGCAGGTCGGCGCGCGAGACGACTAGGGGTTTGGCTGCTGCGATATGCATCGCCAAGGCTTTTCCTGTATCTTCAAGCTGTTGCGTCTCAAAGTTCGCCTCCAGCGCGAGCGCAACGCCGATCGTTCCCAGCGAAACCTCGACAGAAGATTCACCAGACCTCTGCGGCTCGAAGTCCTCGATGAGGATGCGTCCGTGTGTGTAGGTTGCGATGGTGCCTTGCTCGATGATGAGGCAAGCGCATCGTCTCAAGCGCATGTTTTCGCCGATCGTCCC
>JABAAA010000092.1 GCA_014239005.1 Alphaproteobacteria bacterium
GAACGAACAAGCACCGCACGCAAATCGGCGCACAAGCCTTTGTCGGATCGAACAGCAGCCTGATCGCTCCTTTGACGGTGGGCGCGCGCGCACGCATCGGTGCTTCCAGCGCGATCACAGACGATGTGCCTGCCGACACCCTCGTCTTCGAGCGCAACGCCGTGACCGCCAAAGCTTTGGCAGCACCGCTCGGCGAAAAGAGCGCCTCCGACAAAGACGCGCGCAAAAACAAGAGCAAGAGCAAGGGTAAGCAGCGAACAGAGCCAACAGAGCCAACATCGCAACACCCGAGAGCCCAAGAGTAGCCCAAGAGTAGCCCAAGAGTAACCTATGTGCGGCATCATCGGCATGATCGACGCGAAGCCCGTCGCCCTTCCTCTGCTTGCCGCGCTGCGGCGGCTGGAGTATCGCGGCTACGATTCGGCGGGCATGGCGACCCTGAACGAGGGGCGCATCGAGCGCAGACGCAGCGAGGGCAAGATCGTGCGCTTGGAGAAAGTCTTGCAGAAAGAACCTCTGTTTGGCACGACGGGCATCGGACACACGCGCTGGGCGACGCACGGCGCTCCTGTCGAAAAGAACGCGCATCCGCACGCGAACGGCACGCTGGCAGTGGTGCATAACGGCATCATCGAAAACTTCGCCAGCTTGCGCAAAGAGCTGGAGGAAGAGGGACGGCGTTTCGAAAGCGAGACCGATTCGGAGGTGATCGTGCATCTGCTGACGCGCGAGGTCGAGCGCAACGACGGTGACCTTGCGCTCGCTTGCCGAGAGGTTTTGCCGCGTTTGAAGGGCATGTTCGCGCTGGTCGCCATGTTCGCCGGAAAAGAGGGGTTGTTGTTCGGTGCGCGTTGCGGCTCTCCGCTCGTCTTGGGGTTCTCCGACGGAGACAAGGGCGAGAGTGTCGGCTACTTCGGCTCGGACGCGCTTTCGCTGAGCGGGCTTGCCGAGCGCATCGTCTATCTGCACGACGGCGAGTGGGCTCTGTTGCGTGCGCGCGAAGAGGATTCGCAGCTGTTCGATGCGAACAACGCTCCGCGCGGGCTTTCGCTGCAACCCATGCCTGTGATGGCGGTGGCTTTGGGAAAGGGGAACCATCGCCATTTTATGGAGAAGGAAATTGTCGAGCAACCCAGCGTTTGGAGCGATGTTCTCTCTGCGCGCTTGGACCCTGCGACGCGCCGTCCTCGTCTTCCTGCGTTGCCCTTTCTGTTTCGAGATATCTCGACCTTGCACATGACGGCTTGCGGCACGGCGTACTACGCAGCGCTGGTTGCCAAGTACTGGCTGGAAGCTTTTGCAGGAATCGCGGTCGAGGTCGATGTCGCCTCCGAGTTGCGCTATCGCGCGCCGGTGTTGCGCAGCGGCGATCAGGTAGCGATGTGCGTCAGTCAGTCGGGAGAGACCATGGATTCTCTAGAGGCTTTGCGCCTCTATCGCAAGGCGGGCTTGAAGACGATCGCGCTGGTGAATGTCGAGCAGTCTTCGATCGCGCGCTTGTGCGATGTCGTGTTGCCGACGCACGCAGGACCTGAGATCGGGGTGGCTTCGACAAAGGCTTTCACAACCCAGCTGTTGACGCTCGCCTGCTTCACGCTGACCGCGGCGAACGAGAGGGGGTGGCTTTCGAACGAACAAACTTCGAGCTTTGTCGAAGCGCTCACCTGTCTGCCGGGGCTTGCAGCGCGGTGTCTGGAGAAATTTGGCGCTAGCGAAAGCCAATTTGCCGAAGCCGCGCAGCTGTTGGCGCGCGCGCACGATGTGTTGTACTTGGGGCGCGGGGTCAGCTATCCGATCGCATTGGAGGGGGCGTTGAAAATCAAGGAGATCTCGTACATTCACGCTGAAGGTTATGCTGCAGGTGAGATGAAGCATGGGCCGATCGCGTTGGTCGACGACAGCGTGCCGATTCTTGCCGTCGCGCCCTACGATCGATGGTTTGCCAAAACCTTGTCGAACTTGCACGAGGTGGCGAGCAGGGGGGCAAAGGTGATCCTTGTTTCTAGCGCGCGCGGCGTTGCTGCTGCCGACGAGGGGGGCGTTGCGTTGGCGGCGAGGGTGGTGTTGCCCGATTGTGAGGAGGTGCTGGCGAAACGGACGGATGCGGACAAGAGTAGCGAAGAGAACAAAACGAAAGAGGGCGAAGAGAACGCGAGGGGATGGAGTGTGTTGGAGATGATGCATCCTATTTTGTACAGTTTGCCGGTTCAGATTTTGGCGCACGATGTTGCGTTGTTGAAGGGGACGGATGTCGATCAACCGCGCAACTTGGCGAAGTCGGTGACGGTCGAGTAGGGGGGGATGATGTTGCGACAAGTGCGTAGACAAGTACGAGAGGGGTTGCGTGGAGAAGGGGCTAGGCGGGTCTTGGAGTGGGGAGGGGTTGCGACGGCGATCGTGTATTCGTTGGCGGTAGCGTTGAATGTGGGGCTGGAGTTTTGGGGATTTTTCTTGCTGTTCATTTCGGCGGGGCTGATTGGGTTATGGGCGTGGGTAGGCGGACATCGGGGAATTTTATTGTTGCAGGCATTTTACGCGACGGCGGGAATCCTGGGCATGGTCAGGTGGTTTTAGCGGCAGACGCGCTCGCATTTGTGCGTTTGTGTGAGTCTGCCTTTGTTCGCCTGCGCTTTTTAAGGAGCGCGCTTCCCCAAGGCAGGCAGACACGGCTTTTTATATTGACGGGCGCAAAACGAACGCGCGCTTGCGCGCGTGGGGGTGAGGGGACGCAGCCTCTGTTTTTACTGACAGCGTGAAAAACGCTTGAGTGAGCGAAAACCTATCGCTGTGGTTTGATGGTCTCCAGGAATCGGATGATCTCATTGCCCATATTCTCGGAGTGCTTGCGCAATGCCTCTGCATCGCTAAACACCGAGCCCGCCATCTCGCCCGTGCGCTTCGCTGCATCCGAGACAAAGTTCAACCCTCCCAACACCTCGCGCGTGCTTGCCGAGGTCTCGATGGCGTTCTTGGAAATCGCCTGCGACGCTTCGTTCTGCGCCGCGACCGTCGATGCCACACGCGTCGAAATTTTGCTCATGTTTTGAATCACATCGGTAATACGGTGGATCCCGTCCACCGCCGTGCGCGTCTGACTTTGCACATCCTGGATCTGCTTGGAAATCTCCTCGGTTGCACGAGCCGTTTGGTTCGCCAAGTTTTTCACCTCGCTCGCCACGACGGCAAAACCCTTGCCGCTCTCTCCCGCTCGCGCCGCCTCGATGGTGGCGTTCAACGCCAGCAAGTTCGTTTGGTTGGCAATGTCGTTAATCAAATCGACAACCTCTCCGATTCGCGCGGTCGATGCCGCCAAAGCTTCGATGCGCTCGTTGGCGTTCTGCGCCTCGCTCGCCGCCGCCTCGGTGATGCCGTGCGATTGGGTCACCTGTTCGAACACCTTGTTGATCGCCGTCGAAAGCTCTCCGCCCGCCGATGACACCGCCGTGATGTTTTTGGCGGTCTGTTCGGTGGAAGTCGCCATCTGTCCGATCTGCTGGGTCGTCTCGGCTGCCGTCTTGGAGAGCAAATCGGCGGAAGTGTGCAACTTCTCGATCGAATTGGTGATCTCGCTGAAACTGGCGGTGATGCGATCGTCGAACTGGTCGGCGACATGCTGGATGCGATCGGCGCGTCCGCGCTTGTCCTCGGTCTCCTTGCGTTCGAAGTCGATGAGCGAATCGCGCTCGACCATGTTCTCTTGCAAGACGGAGAGGGCTTCCGCCATTTCTCCGATTTCGTCGCGCCGTCGGAGCGCGGGAATCCGATCGGTGTAGTTTCCGCCGATGATATCCAGCATGATCGTCTTCATGCGCACGATCGTACGCGTCATGCTGAGCGACCAAATCCAACTGATGAGCGTCAGAATCGAGCCGAAGGCGGCGAAACCCAACACGATCGTTTGCGAAGCAGCGTTCCAACTGGTGACCTCGTCGGTAATGTCGAGGTTGACCTCGATGATGCCGCGCGTGTCGCCCAACGTCCATCCTCCGATAGGCGACAGGGGGTGGGTGTTGTGGCAATCGACGCAGCCCTGTTCGTCCATAGTGTCGGCGCGCGCGACGCGCACGAAGACCCCGCCGTCGTTCGTCTCGATATAGTCTTCCACCTTGCCTTGCGGCGTATCGACCAGCGCTTGCCAGGTGTTCTCCTGATAGGTATCCAACACGCGGTCTTGGCGATTCGGCCAGGGGTGTGGAGAGTACAGGCTGACGAAAACGCCTTGTTGCGTGAAGGCTTCGCTCAAGTCATGGAGCAGCGTTGCCGGCGAAGGAATGGTGCCGATCGTCTCTTTGTGATCGACGCTGGCTTGCAAGCCCGCTTCCAGCGCTTCGGCGACGACGAAGCTCGTGTAGTAGCGTCGCACCGATTGCACCTGCGAAATCGTGCGATCTCCGTTATTGACGGCTTGTTGAAAAAGGAACGAGCGCACGAAGGTAGGGGCGGCGACCACTATGATCACGACCATCACCGTCGTGATCAAAGGCACGGGCAACACCACCTTCCACTTGATTCCCAAGCCTCTGCTACGGTGCCTTTGTGCTTCCTCGGCGTGCGCGCGCGAGTGGCGCATCGCCTCGTCGGGAGACATGTCGGCGGCAAATTCGTCGGGCGGTGGAGTTTCGGTCATGGTGTTATTCGTTCTCGCTCGCTATCTAGGTTGTTCGTTCTCGTGTCATTCTTGCACGGCTTACACGGCAACAACTCAACACACATTGCCAGCAGGATGCTTGTAGGATGGCTAGCAGGATTCGTACCACCCTTCGTGCCACTCTTCAGTACCACCCTTCGTGCCACTCTTCAGTACCACTCTTCGTGCTTGCGTCCAAGAAACATACTCCATGATAGCAAGATCGACAGCGATGACCATCCTATCACAAAAAAGGATTGTTGCAAGGATTTTTTTTGTAGAATGCCTGTAGAATGCTTGTAGAGTGCCTTTGGGGGGAAGTGCTGTTTAACGATTTGTTCGGAGACTTTCGGATGGCTTTCGGATGACAGAGGGGGAGGGAAAAAATGTCACAGATGTCGTGGTGGTCGAGCCTCCGCGTGTGCAAGGAGAAGGAGGGGGGGCGAGGCTTTTGCTGTTGTGCGACCATGCGTCGAACCGTCTGCCGACGGGCTACGAGGGGGTTCCTGATACAATCTTGTCGGATCATGGCGGGTGGGACATTGGTGCCTTGGGAATTGCGCGGGTTGTGGCGCGCGAGTTGTCGGCGGGGTTAGTTTGGTCGAATTGTTCGCGGCTGGTGATCGATGTGAATCGGGGGTTGCGTTCCGAGCAGTTGATACGGCGCGATTGGGATTTGGCGATGAATGCGGGCGTAGACGACGCGGAGAGGCAGCGCAGGATTGATTTGTTTTACCAGCCCTATCATCGTGCGATCGACGAGGTGCTGGACGGGGATGGCTCGCTTTTGGGGGTGATTGCCATTCACACCTTCACGCCGATCTTGCGGGGGGAGCGGAGGAAGTGGGAAGCGGGGTTGATTTACGATACGGGGCGTGCTGCGGACTTGGAGTGCGCGTCGACTTTGTTGGAGTTTTTGCGCGGAAAAGATCTTTGTGTCGGTGACAACGAGCCT
>JABAAA010000093.1:0-4004 GCA_014239005.1 Alphaproteobacteria bacterium
GAGCCAAATCGGAAGTGCTCTCCTCTTGTGCCGCGATGTGTCGCTGTCGAATTCCGGTGCGCGTGCGGATCCACTCGTCGCTAGTCTGCAGGGTTTTCGCCAGCTGCTCGTTCGTCAGGACGCGCTGCGGCAGGTAAGCACCGACACCGCTAACGACGACAGAGCAAGCACGATCCTGATCGGTCACGATGCGGTGGTCAGCAAAGGGTCAGCAAGAGGACAAGAGCGCCCGTCGTCAAGGCGCATCGTGCGACGCGCCTTGAGCCATCGAGGACGAGGAGGGACGATCCTGTTGTTGGGTTTGTCGCAGTTGTTCGTTGATGCGCGCCATGAAGCCCCTTCTCACGACATTGATGCCGAGCGAAGTTGCGTTTGCAAAGCCGAGCGGGTCGGTTCCGCCGTGGCTCTTGATGACGAGTCCGTCGAGTCCCAACAAGACGGCACCGTTGTAGTTTCTGGGATCGATGCGCCTTTGCAAGCGCCTGAGCGCGCTGCGAGCGCAGAGGTAGCCGAGCTTGGCAAACAGGGAAGAGCGAAACATTTCTTGCAAAAAGAGCAACATGGCATTCGCTGTTCCCTCCATGGCTTTGAGCGCGATGTTGCCGCTGAAGCCGTCGGCGACGACGACATCGACCCGACCAGAAAGGAGGTCGTCGCCTTCGACGAACCCGCAGTAGGAGAGGATGTCGGGGTTGTTTTTAAAGAAGGCGGCGGCTTGTCGCACCTCCAAACGCCCCTTGATCGCCTCGGCACCGATATTCAGCAGCCCGACGCGCGGGGAGGCAACGCCCAGTCCCGTGCGGGCGAAGGCGTCGCCCATGAGCGCGAATTGCACCAACATCTCCTTGCTAGAGTCGGTATTGGCACCCGAATCTAGCAAGACGGTCTCTGCGTTGCGATTGATGAAATAGCAACAGATGGCAGGTCGGAGAATTCCGGGCAGCATGCGCAGGTGGAACTTGGAGAGCGCCATGAGCGCACCCGTGTTGCCCGCCGAAACGACGCAATCGGCTTCCCCCTCGGCGACGGCGCGGATGGCGTGCGCCAGGCTCGATTCTCTGCCGTGGCGCAACGCTTGAGCGGGCGGCAGGTCGGATTTGATCGTCGCTTCGACATGGCGAATCTCGCTGCGCTCGGCGAGAAAAGGCATCGCCTTGAACAGGGGGCGCAGCTGCCGCTGTCTGCCGAAGAAGAGGAAACGACACTCGGGGTTGCGCTCGGCGGCGCGATTCGCACCGCGAACAACCATCTCAGGCGCCTTGTCGCCCCCCATGGCGTCCAACGCCAAGCACGGCGACAGAACAGAGCTGCGCTCTAAACCCGATCCATCGGAACTTGGGGCGTCCAAGGGTCTTGATCCATTGGAAATTGACCCGTTGGAGCTTGAGCCGTTGCGATGCGACATCTGTTGCTCAAGATTCGTCTGCCGGGACGACCTCGCGCGATCGATACACGCCGCACGCAACGCACAGACGATGAGGGAGACTGGGCTCGCCGCAATTCGGACACTCGCGCGAACGAACGACCTTCAATCTGGAATGCGAACGACGTTTGCCGCCGCGCATACGCGAAATCTTACTCTTGGGTACTGCCATAAGAAAATTCCTTGAACACAACTCTCCGAACGGACAAAAGACAAGCCCCCAGTCTACCCTTCACCCGAAAAAAAGCAAGCCCTCCCTTTTGCCTCATCCTACCTCTTTTTACCTTGTCTTCTTTTTCTTCTTTCTCTTCTTTCTTCGACCCTTGAAGCGCGCCTGTCCTGTCCAACGCGCGCACACAAGGAGGAACGCGCCAAGTCTCGCTCGACCTTCCGCGCGTGAACCCACAACCCCTTGCAATCCGCCCCCGGCATGTTGCGCGCGAGCGCAGCGTGCCACTGCTGGCGGTCGTGCGCAAGGCGATAGGCGTCGAAGGCTCCATAGACGCGCGCGAGCAGCTTTTTCACCTTCTTTCCGACACTCAAATCACCCACCCCCCTCTCCCGCAACGAGCTGTCCAAGTCGCGCACAAAGGCTTCCATCATGGCGCGCACCGCCACTGCGCGCTGCAACTGGAAACGTCGAGTGTAAAAGTACAAGTGGAGCGTCAGGCAATCCAAGCGTCCTTCCAAGGTGTCCGCGACAAGCCCGTCCTCGAACAAGCCGCGCGCGCGCGAATCGCGCAAGGCGCAGGCGTACAGACGCGCTCCGTACAAACGCTCGATGCGCACGCGCAAACGGCGAAAGCGCAGGTAGCGCCACCGCGACAACAAATCCAGCTCCATTTTTCTTAGCATCATCTTGCCTGGCTCCATCTTTATTAGCTTCATCCTGATGTTTCGTTTTTTCGCACAAGCCTCGACAAATCGGCTTATGATAGAGTAACGTTTGCCTGCCTCGCAATTTTTTCTCTTTTCCTTTTCCAAGTTTTCTCCCTCCCTCTTTGCGCCTGTTCTCTACCTTGGCAAGCTCGCTTGTCTTGCTGTTCGCAACGCTCGCGTGCGCACAAAAAGGCGTACAAGGCGTGTGGTTTGCCCAAAGCCAAATCGCACAACTGAAGGTGGGCGAGCAACGACAAGAAGAAGTGACCGCGCTGTTGGGACCGCCCAATTTGGTCAACCCCTATCGTCCGCATGTCTACTACTACTACGGCGCGCTCACCAAAACGGTGGGACAGCTTTCGCCCGCGCTCAGGAAGCGGCAAGTGTTGATTCTGCTCTTCGCGCGCGACAGCGGCGTCCTGCAAGCGCTCGAGTTGCGCGACCTCGACCGCGTGCGCTTCGTCCGCACCGACCGCGACAAAACACGAGGACTGCGCTCGGCAAGGCGCAATCTGCTGCGAGATATCTTCGGCAACGTCGGGCAGGTCGGCGTGGGCGAGGCTCCGTAAAAACACCGTGACCTTCGTCGCCTCGGCAACGCGCACCTATCCGAAGACGCGCTTGCGACGCTTGCGCGGTAGCGACGCCTTGTTGCGCCTGTGTGCCGAACATTCGCTTTCTGCTTCCGACTTGGTCTGGCCTGTCTTCGTCTGCGAGGGGCATAACAAGCGCGAGCCCGTCGCTGCCATGCCCGGCGTCGAGCGTCTGACAAGCGACCTTCTGCCCGCTTGTGCCGAGCAAGCCTTGCGCTTGGGCATCCCTGCGCTTGCCCTGTTTCCGGTCGTCGCCCCCGCAAGCAAGAGCGCGGACGCTCGTGAGGCGTGGAGCAAGGACAACCTTATAAGCCGCGCTTTGCAAGCCTTGCGCGGATGCGGTGTGGCGATCGTCGTCGATGTCGCGCTCGACCCCTACACGACGCACGGGCACGACGGCATCGTTAAAAACTCACGCGTCGACAACGAAGCTTCGCTGAAAGCGCTCGGCAAGCAGGCGCTCGCGCTTGCAGAAAGCGGCGCCGACTTGCTCGCGCCTTCCGACATGATGGACGGGCGCATCGCCTACCTGCGCACGCTGTTGGACGCGCAAGGCTTCGAAACGCTGCCGCTTGCAAGCTACGCGGCGAAGTTTGCCTCCCACTTCTACGCCCCGTTCCGCGAGGCGCTGAAAGTCCGTCCGCAAGGACGCGCTTCCGTAGCACAACCCCAAGGAGCGCCGCGCGACAAACGCAGCTATCAACTCCCTTGCGCCAACGCCGACGAAGCCTTGTGGGAGATCGCGCTCGATTTGCAAGAAGGCGCGGACATGGCGATCGTCAAACCCGCCCTGCCCTACCTGGATATCGTCCGCCGCGCCAAGGAAGCCTTCGCCGCGCCACTTCTGTGCTACCATGTCTCCGGCGAGTATGCAGCGCTGAGAGCCGCCGCAGAGCAAGGCACACTGGACGAACGCGCGTGCCTGCTAGAACAGCTGCTCTGTTGCAAACGCGCCGGCGCAAGCGCCGTCATCACCTACTACGCGCCGCGCGCCGCCGAGTGGATCCACGAAACGCTGTAGACACAACATCAACGAGTATGACGGTTCGAGGAAATATCGAAAACATTGCGATCGAAGAGGAGATGGAACGCTCCTACCTCGATTACGC
>JABAAA010000093.1:4102-5419 GCA_014239005.1 Alphaproteobacteria bacterium
AAATATCGAAAACATTGCGATCGAAGAGGAGATGGAACGCTCCTACCTCGATTACGCGATGAGCGTCATCGTCGCGCGCGCGCTTCCCGACGCACGCGACGGCTTGAAACCCGTCCATCGTCGCATCCTGTACGCGATGCTAGATGGGGGCTACACGGCAGCGAACGCCTATCGCAAGTGCGCGCGCATCGTAGGCGAGGTGATGGGCAAGTATCATCCGCACGGCGATGCACCCGTCTACGACGCGATGGTACGCATGGCACAATCGTTCTCGATGCGCCTACCCTTGATCGATTCGCAAGGCAACTTCGGCTCGATCGACGGCGACCGCCCCGCAGCGATGCGCTACACCGAGGCGCGGCTGGAGCGAGCCGCCGAAGCGCTGTTGCAAGATATCGACAAGGACACAGTCGATTTTCAGCCCAACTACGACGGCGCGATGAACGAACCGCGCGTCTTGCCATCGCGTCTTCCGAACCTGCTCGTCAACGGCGGCGGCGGCATCGCCGTCGGCATGGCGACGAACATTCCCCCACACAACTTGGGAGAAATCTGTGCACTCTGTCGCGCCTTGCTGGCTCAGCCCGACCTCTCCCTCGAAGCGCTAGTCGAACGCCTGCCCGGCCCCGACTTTCCGACGGGAGCGCTCATCCTCGGACGCGAGGCGATCAAGGAGTGCTATCGCAAGGGGCGCGGCGCGATCGCCGTGCGCGCACGCAGCGCGATTGAACCCTTGCAGGGAGGGAAAAAGCTGCTGCTTTTGACCGAGATTCCCTACCAGACGAACAAGGCGCGCATCGTCGAGCGCATCGCCGAGTTGGTGCGCGAGAAAAAGATCGTCGGCATCTCGGATTTGCGCGACGAATCCGACCGCGAGGGCTTGCGCATCGCCGTCGAGATCAAGACGAACGCGCGTCCCGAACAGGTGCGAATGCTGCTCTTCAAGCACACCGCCTTGCAGACGAGCTACAGCGTCCAGCTGCTGGCGTTGGATCGCGGGCAGCCGCGCGTGATGAACCTGAAAGAGCTGCTGAAGATCTTCCTCGATTTCCGCGACGAGGTGCTACGCCGCCGCACCGCCTTCCTGCTGAGAAAGGCGCAGAGGCGACTGCACAACTTGTGCGGGCTGCTGGTCGCCACCGACGAGATCGAGCGCGTCGTCGCCCTCATTCGCGCCGCCGCCGATGCCGAGCAGGCAAGGCAAGCGCTCATGGCGGAGACATGGAGCGCGCGCGCCTTGACCGCCTTGTTGGAACGAAGCGAGGCAACAGACACGGCGCTCACGAGCGAGACGGCGGCAAGGATGGCTTCGCTCGA
>JABAAA010000094.1 GCA_014239005.1 Alphaproteobacteria bacterium
TGCGCGGGTCCGCCGTGCGCGAGCGCGAAGAAGATTTTGTCGTCAGCAACGGTTCCTCTTCTTCACGAGCCCTCCGCTGCACCATCGACGAGAAAGTTTTGCCAGGCACGAGCGAATCGGCAGCCTCGGCGATCGACGAAACTTTGCTCGATTCCTTGCTCGATTCTTTACGCGATCCTTTGGGGGACGACTTGATCGGCGACTTGATCGGCGGCTTGCTCGACGTTTTGCGCGATTCTTTGCGCGATTCTTTCGTCGCTGTTTTCGTCGCTTCTTTGCGCACGACCCGCTTCCGCTCGGAAGAGGACAGGGCAGCAGGGTCGTCAGACGACTTGCGACTTGTCTTGCGGCTCGTGTTTTTCTTTTCTTCTACCATGGCAACGTCTCCTCAATACGTCCTCAACGAGTCCTCAACAATTCTGCGTTCTCCCCCTTGTTCCCCCCTCCCGTTCTACCCCCCTTGCTCTCCCTCTCTCTTTTCTCCCTCTCCCTCTCTCTTTTCTCCCTCTCCCTCTCTCTGCGGCTCTCTCTGCGGCTCTCTCTGCGGCTCTCTCTGCGGCTCTCTCTGCGGCTCTGTTGGTATTGTAGACGAAGCGCGCGCTTTTTGCAAGAATAGGCTACTAGGAAAGGACGAAAGATGATACCCGCCACAAGCCCGTCGCTGTTCTCAAAGCTGCTCGCAGCGACGTTTTTTTTCTGCCTTGCGCTCTGCCTTGCCGTCGCGCCTGCGCGGGCGCAGCCCTTCGACTACGGCTCCGTTCGCCTGCTGCAGACGGGGGCGAGCAGCGGAGCTTTGTTCTTCGAACTCAACAGCCCGTGGAAGATCTCGTGGCGCAAGAACACGGTCAATGTCTTTCCAACAGAGATACGCTGGCGGTCGAACGCCAGCTCTTTCCTGTGGCCTTTTCCGCAATCCTTCGACCTGTTCGGCGTGCAGAGCTACGGCTACGAGGGACTTGCCGCCCTTCCCTTCACGACGCGCACCACCTTCGATGTCGGCGAGCAGGTCGAGGTGCGTTTCGCCGTCTGCGCCCAAGTCTGCCTGCCCGTCGAGACAAGCCTGACGACAGAAACGGCAAGCGAGCAGGAACGGCGCATCATCGCCGCCGCGCGCGAACAAGTGCCGCAAAAGACAAGACAAGAGACAAAGCGAGAGTCTGCACAAGAATCGGGACAAGCAGAAGCGCAAGAGCAGAAAATACAACTCGCCTACCTGCCCTTAGGTGCGCGCGCGCAAGAAGGCGCACAAGAAGGACAGAGCGTTCTGTTGCAAGGCAGCATTCCGATAGGACAAGAATCGCTTCGGAACCCGCGCCTCATCGTCGAGCAGACGACGAGCAAGCAGGGCGGCTTGTTCAAGGTGATCTCGCTAGAAGAATCGCGCGACCAAGAATCGCCTAACCAAGAATCGCGTGACATAAGATTCGAGGCGGAAGGAACACTCCCGCAGAAAGGACAACAATCTCCCTTGCGCCTCACCCTTGTTGCCGACAACCTCCTCCCCGTCGTTCTGCAAGCGACGCCCGAGCTCGCGCCCTCGCCCTACGCGTTCGCCGACGCGTCTACGACAAGCCTCCCCGTCTCCGCCTCCCTGTTGGGATTGCTATCGCTCGCCTTTCTCGCCGGCTTGGTGCTAAACGCCATGCCGTGCGTCTTTCCCGTCCTCGCCATCAAGATCGCCTCGCTCGCGCGCGCGGACACCGCAGACCACGCAGCGTCGCGCGCCGACAAAACAACCCGTCCGTCAAGTGGCAGGCTACAACGAGCCTTGTTCGCCAACGCGCTCGGCATGATGCTCGCCTTCCTGATGCTCGCTTGCGTGCTGGTGCTGGCAAAAAGCAGCGGAGAAAAGCTCGGCTGGGGATTCCAATTCCACTGGCCCGTCTTTAGCGGCACGCTCGCAGCACTCCTGCTGCTGCTCGCCTGCGACGGATGGCGCGTCGCCCCCCTCCCCTTTCCCGCCTACCACGAACAAGCAAAACACAATAAGCCCAAAAACATCACGCGCCGACAGGAATGGAGCAGCGAGTGCACAACAGGCTTGCTACTAACTTGGATTGCAACCCCTTGCGCCGCGCCCGTGCTTGGCAGCGCGCTCAGCGTCGCGATCGTGCAACAAACCCCCGTCCTCTTCCTGATGTTCGCCTTCATGGGAGCGGGGATGGCAGCGCCTCTGTTGCTGGCAGCCCTCTTCCCAAGGCAGGTGGCAAGAATCCTGCCCCGCCCTGGCGCATGGGCAGAGGTGTTGCGGAAGACGCTCGCCACCGCCATCTTCGTAGCCTCGCTGTGGCTCTTTTCTATCTTCGCCAAACAACTCTCGCTCCTTGCTGCCTGCATCCTCGCCGCTACGACCTTGCTCGTCGTCCTCGCCTTGCGCAAGCGGGAACAGGCGCGCTTGTTGCGCAGCGTCCCCCGTCACGAACAGCCCTCCCACCTCCAAACCTCCCGACATCGATCTTCCCTACATCGATTTTTCAGGCATCGATTCTTCAGGCATCGATTCTTCGCACCCGCCCGCCTCGCCCTGCTCTTGACAAGCCCCGTCCTCATCGCCCTCGTGTTGAACTGGCTCGTACGCGAGGGTGTCTTGCCGAGCCCTCTCTCAACGCTTGCCTCATCGACAACATCTTCCTCCTCTTCTTCGTCATCTTCTTCACCCTCTTGGAGCTGGCAGACCTTCGCACCCGAACGCATTCCCGCCCTCTTGGCAAACGAGCGGCTGGTGGTCGTGAATGTCACCGCCGACTGGTGCCTTTCGTGCAAGGTGATCGATCAACGCGTCTACAAGACTGCGGCTGTGCGCGCGCGCTTGGAACGCTCGCCGCATGTCGTGTTGATGCGCGCCGACTGGACTTCGCACGACGCGCGCATTGCAGATTTCATGCGCCAGCACCAGCGCTACGCGATTCCTTTCACCGCGCTGTTCGCGCCTGCGGGCGAGGTGTTGCTGTTGCCTGAACTCTACGGACAACAGACCTTTTTCGACGCGCTCGCCTACGCCGAGACCTTGCGCGCACAAAAGAGCGCGAGCCAGCCGTGACGACAGAAACGCTTCTTCAAGAGGGACTGACCTTGCCTGCCACCTCCTTCTTCGTGTTGAAAGAGGGGAAGGCGGAGCGTGTTTCGTCGACAAGCCTGTTCGCGACAGGACGCAGCCTGCTGTTCGGCATGCCGGGGGCTTTCACGCCGACTTGTTCCCAAGACCACCTGCCCGAAGTGCTGCGCGCGCGTCCTGCTTTTCGCAAGCTTGGCGTGGCGCGCATCGCGTGCATGACGACGCAAGACCCTTTTGTGATGCAAAAATGGCGGACGAGTTACGGCGCGCTTGCGGAGGAAAAAGACGACCTGCCGCCGTTGTTCATGCTGAGCGACGCCTCGCTGGAGGCGACGCGCGCCTTCGGCATGGAGACGGACTTGTCATCGTTCGGATTGGGAATACGCTGCCTGCGCTTCGCTGCCATTCTCGAACAGGGCGCGGTACGCTGGCTCTCTGCCCGTGACGCGCGTGGCGAGTGCCGCCTCAGCTCTGCCAACGCCGTGCTGGAGTCCTTGGCAAGACCTTGACAAGATATGGGACATCCCACCGCCATCGCTTGCACGGCATCCTTCCGCGACCAGGTTCTTGCGCTGACAAAAAGGCGAAATGTGAGCGTCGGCGACCTTTTGCGCGCGGTCGCCATCCTGCTGCCGCCGCAAGCCTTGGACGACATGGCAGACCCCGGCGAGCCGCCGCTTTTTGAACGCGACACGTTGGTCGTCAAGAGCGGCGCGCACAAAGGAGAAACCTTGAAACGCAAACCGCGTTTGCAAGCGCGCCTGAAAGAAACGATGCCATTTCCAAAGGATGCCACCACCTTGCGCAAAGCGCTCGCGCTTGCGCTTGCGCTGGACAAACAAGAGTGGGCGCTTTCCGTCGAAAACACGAAGCAACGCGAGCAACGCAAGAGCCGCCACGACAAGAGCGAGCAACGCATCGTCGAGCTGGAGCGCGGGCTCGAACGACTGGCGTTCCGCCCTCTAACCTCGAACTGCCGCACCTTAGAGGATGCCTGCTATGTCTTCGGCTTGCGCGCGAGCATGCGTCCCAGCGAAGAGCTGGTGCGTCGCCGCTTCCGCGACCTCGCTTCCGTCTTCCACCCCGACGCCATCAAAGGCGACCACGAGCGCATGAGCCAACTCAATCAAGCCATGCAACTTTTCAAAGACTACAATATCCTCTCGTCGTGAAACGCAGCTACCATCGCAACATGCAAAGGAATCACGCACAAAGGAATCACGCACAAGCACCGTTTTGCAAAATGCACGGGCTCGGCAACGATTTCGTTCTTCTCGACCGAAGGCGAGAACCTCGCGCGGACGACCGCCTCTTCCCCGACGCGCTCGCCATTCGACGCGTCGCCGCGCGCTACCACGGCATCGGCTGCGACCAGCTCCTAGTGTTGACGAAGCCCGAGAACGACAACGATGCCTTCACCATGACGATCTTCAACCCCGACGCCTCGGAAGCCCAAGCCTGCGGCAACGGCACGCGCTGCGCCGCGCGCTATGTCTTCGACCACGACAAAGCCCTTCGCCACCAGCGCACCCTCTCGCTGTTCGTCGCAGGACAACGTTTGCGCGCCGAACGCCTGTCCGAACGCTTTATCGCCGTCGAGATGGGCGTGCCGAAGTTCTCTGCCGAAACGTTGGGACTGACAAAGCCCTGTCGACACGAAGCCCTGCCGCTCGCCATCGACAAGAAAAACTACGACCAACCCTTCGGCGTGAGCATGGGCAACCCGCACGCCGTGTTCTTTTCCCGCCACAGCGACGCACGCTTGAAACAAGACCTGTTGCGACACGGCGCGACCTTGGAGAAACATCCCCTGTTCCGCTCTGGCGCAAACATTTCGTTCGCACGCTGCGAGAAGGGAGGCTTTGAGGCAACCCTGTTCGTCTGGGAACGCGGCGCGGGCAACACGCAAGCTTGCGGCAGCGCTGCCTGCGCAACGTTGGTGGCGGGCGTGCGCCGTGGATTGTTGCAACGCGAGACTTGCGTGCATCTGGAAGGCGGAGACTTGCACCTCGCGTGGCAGCACGAACGTGCGCCCGTCGTGATGACGGGACCCGCCGACTACGCCTTTTTCGGCAACACGCATCTGCTGGCATGAGACAAGTCTCACGAGACAACGTCGCACGAGACAACGTCGCACGAGACAACGTCGCACCAGACGCTTTCCCAAGAAGATTGGTCGCATGAGGGCTACGCCTCCCCCCGCCTCACCTTCTGCAAGCGCGAAACACAAGGTGTTCTCGTTCGGCTGTCGGCTCAACATCGCGGAGGGAGAGCATATCGCCGCGCTTTTGCAAGGACATGGACAGGGACATAAAGAAGAAACACTCGTCGTCAACTCTTGTGCGG
>JABAAA010000095.1 GCA_014239005.1 Alphaproteobacteria bacterium
ACCGCCTGATGCTCCTCCGCATTAAACGCATCCCCTACATTAGGAGCAATCGACTCAATCCCATGTCGAACAAACGCCTCCACCAATATCTTCTCCGTCATCTCAATCCCAATCACAAGATTTCGTAATCCTTCGTCACGCGCACGAGCCTCCTCAGATACAAAACCACAAGCCCTCCGCAAATTGTCCGCAACCTCAAACATGTCCATCGCTAACTTCGACGCGCCATAACGCAAAGCATCAGCGCGATCACGCTCCAAACGCCTCCGCGAATTCTCCCCCTCCGCCAACGCTCTCGACAATCGATCCTCCAAATCCAATACCCTCTCCTCAAGCGTCACCTCCCCCTCGCCTCCCCTACTCCCGTTCCCTTCCTTTCCCGCATCCGTTGCAGAATCGTCTTCTCCTATTTTTGCTCCCGTCTCTGCCCCCGTTTTTGTTTTCGCCTTCGCCTTTTCTGCAGCTTCCGCCTCAAGCTTTGCCTGCGCCGCCACCTGCGTGATCAAGACCTCCTCCGCGCTCATCCCCCCGCCATCGTTAGCAACTCCCGCAGAGCCAACAGTGTTCGCATCACCAGTTTCCTTGCTACCCGTCGCACCGCCCGCGCGCAAGTTCGTCCCCCCTTTATGATCGTCAGAAGTAGTCATCCTGTCCTCCGTTTAGTCAACGCCTAAGAAGCCCGACGTTTGCTGCGTGTCCAAAACTCGCCGACGCGCGAAAGAAAACTCTCGCTCTCGGGGTTCTGTGCTTTCTTCTCTTCTTTTTCAAAGTCCTCCAGATTCTTTCGCTGTCGCTCGCTCAAGTTTCTCGGAACCTCGACCTCCAAGGCGACGATCATGTCACCTCGCATGGCGCTCTGCAAGGCGTAGGTACCCTTGCCGCGCAAGCGAAAGCGATCCCCCGTCTGACTGCCCGCCGGCACCTTCAACGAAACCTTGCCGCCGTCGATCGAAGGAAGCGTGATCGAGCGTCCCAGTGCCGCTGCCGTCATCGAAACGGGAAGGCGACACATGATCGTGTTGTTCTCTCGTTGGAAAATCGGGTGAATGTCGATGCGCACAAAAATGTAGAGGTCTCCGTTCTTTCCCCCCATCGCGCCGGCAAACCCCCCCTTCTCGCTGACACGAATGCGCGTGCCGTTGTCCGCGCCGCGAGGAATCTTCACCGAAACACGACTGCGTCCACGCATCTGTCCGCTGCCCTGACAACGACGGCAAGCATCGGCGATCACGCGTCCCCTGCCCTGACAACGTCGGCATGTCTGCTCCAATGTGAAAAAGCCCCTCTGAACTCTGAGCGTGCCTGTGCCGTCGCATTCGCCGCACGCCTGCGCACCGCGTCCCGAACGCGAGCCCTTGCCGCTACAACTCTCGCAGGCAATGGGCGCCGTGACCTCGATCGTCTTCTCGGTGCCGTAGAAGGCTTCTTCCAGCGAAAGATCGACATCAACCCTGAGGTCCGATCCATGGCGCACGCCGCGCTGTTGCCCGCCCCTTCGCCCCGTCCCCATGATGTCGGCGAACTCGCTGAACATGTCCTCGAAGATATCGCCGAAGCCCGCGCTCGTCGGATGCGCTCCCCCCCCTCCGCCGCTGTTCTGAAAGGCGGAGTGACCATAGCGATCGTAGGCAGGGCGTTTCTTTTCGTCGCCCAATACCTCGTAAGCCTCGGTCGCATCCTTGAAAGATTGCTCGGCTTTCTTGTCGCCAGGGTTGCGATCAGGGTGGTGCTTCATCGCCAGCGCACGATAGGCGCGCTTGATCGCATCCGTGTCCGCATCGCGCGCCACGCCAAGCACATCGTAGTAATCCTTTGCCATGGACATGGAGCCTCTCGTCAATCCCTCGCGCTTCTTTTCTCGACACGCGTTTTGCCACACATTTCGACGCGCGTCTCGTCACCTCGCGTCTTGAAAAAGTCTCAAGCCGCGATGCTAACCTCGCAATGTCGCGCTTGCAATGTTGCGTCAGGCGGCGATTGCGTCAAGGCTTTTTGTCGGCGTCCTGCGGGCTGTCGCTTTCGGATGAGTCTTCGACCTCGCTGAACTCGGCTTCCATGACCGCTTCTTTATTCTCGTCTGCGCCTTGCCCTTGCGGAGCGTCGGCAGGGGCTTCGTCGGCAGAGGCTTCGTCTTGCGGTGCGTTCTGTTCGTTTTGCTGCGAGGCTTTGTAGACGGCTTCACCGAGCTTCATGGCGGATTGCGCGAGGGTTGCGCTTTTTTCCTGGATGGCATCGATGTTGTCGCTTTCAAGTACTTCGCGCAAGGCTTTCAAGTCTTCTTCGATTTTGTCCTTGTCTTCTGCGCTCAACGCTGCGCCGTGTTCTTTGAGATTTTTTTCGGTGGTGTGAGCGAGCGCTTCGGCGGTGTTTTGCATTTCGATTTTTGCGCGTCGTTTTTTGTCTTCTTCGGCGTTTTGCTCGGCTTCTTTGAGCATGCGTTCGATGTCGTCTTTGGAGAGTCCGCCTGAGGGTTGGATGTTGATCTGTTGTTCTTTCCCTGTTGCCTTGTCTTTGGCGGAGACTTGGACGATTCCGTTGGAATCGATATCGAAGACGACTTCGATCTGCGGCATGCCTCTTGGGGCGGGAGGAATTCCGACGAGGTCGAATTGTCCCAGTAGCTTGTTGTCGGCAGCCATGCTTCGCTCGCCTTGGAAGACTCGGATGGTGACGGCGGCTTGCCCGTCTTCTGCCGTGGAGAAGACTTGGGATTTTTTTGTCGGGATGGTGGTGTTGCGTTCGAGCAGCTTTGTGAAGACTCCGCCGAGCGTTTCGATGCCGAGGCTGAGGGGCGTGACATCGAGGAGGAGGACGTCTTTGACATCGCCGCCGAGGACACCGCCTTGGATGGCGGCGCCTGTTGCGACGACTTCGTCGGGATTGACCCCTTTGTGGGGTTCTTTGCCGAAGAAGTTTTTGACGGTTTCGAACACTTTCGGCATGCGCGTCATGCCGCCGACGAGGACGACTTCGCCGACTTCGGATGCTTTGAGGTTCGCGTCTTTGAGCGCGGCTTTGCAAGGCAGGATGGTTTTTTCGATGAGGTTTTCGACGAGCGATTCTAGTTTGGCGCGCGTGAGGTTGATGTTGAGGTGTTTCGGACCTGCTTGGTCTGCCGTGACGAAGGGGAGGCTGACTTCGGTTTGCGTTGTCGACGAGAGTTCGATCTTGGCTTTTTCGGCGGCGTCTTTCAGGCGTTGTAGCGGGACGCGGTCTTTGCGCAGGTCGATTCCGTTTTCTTTTTGGAACTCGTCGGCGAGGTAGTTGATGAGCGCGTGGTCGAAATCCTCGCCGCCCAGTTGTGTGTCGCCGTTGGTGGCTTTGACTTCGAAAACACCGTCGCCGATCTCCAAGATGGAGACGTCGAAGGTTCCGCCGCCGAGGTCGTAGATCGCGATGGTACCGTTCTTTTTTTTGTCGAGTCCGTAGGCGAGCGCCGCCGCGGTCGGTTCGTTGATGATGCGCATCACTTCGAGCCCGGCGATTTTGCCGGCATCTTTCGTCGCTTGGCGTTGGGAATCGTTGAAGTACGCCGGCACGGTGATGACCGCTTTGCCGATTTTTTCGCCGAGGTAGGATTCGGCGGTTTCTTTCATCTTTTGCAAAATGTAGGCGCTAATTTGCGAGGGGGCGTACTTTTTGCCTTGCGATTCGACCCAGGCATCGTCGTTGTCGCCTTTGACGATTTTGTAAGAGATCAGAGAGGTCTTTTCTTTTTCCAGCGTTTCGTCGTTGAAGGGTCTTCCGATCAGGCGTTTGATCGCGTAGAAGCTGTTGTCGGGATTGGTCACGAGCTGTCGTTTCGCGGATTCGCCGACCAGTTGTTCTTTGTCTTTGGAGAAGGCGACGACGGAGGGGGTGGTGCGTCGACCTTCGGCGTTTTCGATGACTTTGGCTTGTGCGCCTTCCATAACGGCGACGCAGGAGTTCGTGGTGCCAAGGTCGATGCCGATAATTTTGCTCATGGTCTTGCCGAGGAGGGTGAGGGGGGGGAGGTGAGGAGGAGGGGTGAGGTGAGGTGAAGTGAAGTGAAGTGAAGGTAGCGTTCTTCTATAGATGGGGTTTGTTTTCCTGATTGCAAGAGGGGAAAAGAAATTTTTGGATGCTTGCGCGGCAATATTTTTTCTAAGTTTTTTCTAAGTTTTTTCTAACAAGATTTACTTCTGATACCGCTCCTTCCACTCCGCGTAAGGCATGTCGTAAATCTCCCGCCGCACCGCCTCATAATCCAACGCCACCCCGTCCTTCTTCGCCTCCTCGCAAAACCACTTCGACAAACAATTGCGACAAAAGCCACTCAAATCCATCAAGTCGATGTTCTGTACATCCACACGCTTGCGCAAATGCGCAACCAGCCGCCGAAACACCGCAGCCTCCACCGCTTCGCGTTGCTCGCGCGACAAAGAATCAGGAGCATGTACCTCCGTCATGTTGTCCGTAATGTTGTCCGTCATGTCGTCAGCCATGTTTTTTGCCTCCTTTCTTCAAGATGCGCCGAAAGATACGCGGGAGCTTAAGATAGTCTCGCCAAGTAAGGCTGCAAGGATTGTAGCACATAGGCACGCAAGGCTTGGTGATGCCGCTCGATCGCTTGCTGTGCCTCTTGCTTTCTACGCCTCTCCTGCTTGTCGTCGCCCCTGTCGAACTGCCGTTGCAGATGCAAGGCGAGATCGCGCGCGTCTCGAACCTCCTGCGTGAGGTTCAACCCTTTCAGCAGAGAGGCGTGCGTGTTTTGCAAGTGCGCCCCGTGCAAGATGCGGCATCCGTGCCGTGCGGGTTCGAACAGGTTGTGTCCGCCCTTGTCGATCAACGTTCCTCCGACGAAGACAGCTCTCGCCCACTGATAGAGGCTGTTGAGTTCCAAGAAAGAATCGAGCAAAAAAAACGGAGCGGTCAGTTTTGAAGGTCTGTGCGAGCGCAACTGAAAGTCCTCTTTTTGCTCGCGCAAAAGTCGCTCGATGGCAGGGACGCGTTCAAGCTGGCGCGGCGCGACGATACAAAGCGCTTCAGGATAAGCCCGTCGCAACTCGCAATGCGCTTCGATGACGCTCCGCTCTTCGGGCGCGTGCGTGCTGGCTGCGATCCAAAGGTTTTTGTGCGCAAGCAAGCGCCGAAACCACCGCTCGGTGCTAGCGGGGAGGGTGCGGGGCGGGCAGGCTCTTGAGGTTACCTGCAACCTTCGTGCTTTGCACGCCGAGCGTGTCGAGAAAACGAGCAGAAGCTTTGTCCTGACAGAGCGCGAAGTCGATGTTTTGCATCGTGCGCTGTGCGATGCTGCGCTCGGCGGACAGGGTGAGCTTCGCCAAGCCTTGCCAGCGTCGAAAGCTTTTTTCCGACATCCGCGCTTGCACGAACAACAGC
>JABAAA010000096.1 GCA_014239005.1 Alphaproteobacteria bacterium
GAAGGAGACATCGTCCTTGCCGTACCAGAATTTCAGCAGAGCTTGGAAGGATTGTTTGCCCAACGATTCAAAAACGGCAGACGCGTCCTCTACCTGCGTCCCCTCCTCGAGATCTACGCGACGCTCGACGACGCGCCACAAGACGAGTCTCTCGACAATCTACACGACAAGCTACACGACAAGCTGCACGACAAACTTGGCGGCAGGGCGAGCTTCTACGAAACGGGAGCAAGACTAGGCGACCGATTAGCTTTCGACAGCACGATCGAAGGAGGACAGAGACTGCTCGTAGCGACCGAGATCGGGATCAGAGATGTGCGCGACAGCGTTGCAGCCTTGTTCGTCGCCCCCACCTTCTTGCGAGAAAGGGACGACGCTCTGTCCGGAAGACTATGGACAGGCGTGCGCACGAGCTGGAGGGATCGTCTGCTGTTGTCCTACGATTCGACTTGGGCGTTGCCGCGCATGCGCTTGATCGGGCAACGTGCCGAAGCGGGAGCGAAAGGAGAGTCCTTCGCCTTGACGCTCGCCTACAAGGAGTTTCGATCTTTCGACTCCGCTTCATCCTACGAGCAAGACATCACCGTCAAGGGCGACTTGCGTTTGCAAAAGCGATGGCGTCTTGACCTGAAGGCGGGATACGGCTTCTTGGGACAAAGCGTGCCGATAGGCTTTTCCTTGACCTACAAGGGCAGCTGTGTCACTCTTAAAGTCTCCTATGATCGCACCATCTACAGCGACCGAGAAGACAGCGAAAGCTTCGGTGCTTCCGTCAGCTTCGACTTCTCCTGATCTTGCAGGACGCTGCTCGCTTGCCGTCCTCGTCCGACAAACGTCTCGTGTCGCCGCGCTATGTTGTTTGCTGGGTTTGCTGGGTTTGCTGGGCTGGCTACCGATCGGCAACACGGCGACAGCTGACATGGCGGCGGAGATCGTCGCGCGAATCGACGGCGAGATCGTCACCGAACGCGATGTCGCGCGGCGCAGCTTGCTCTTGCAAAAAAAGCTTGCAACCCTGTTGCCAACCTTGCGAATCAATAGCAAGGATCGCCAAGCCTTTGCGCTTGATTTGTTATTGCAAGAAATTTTGCAAACACACCATCTCGTCAAAGAACGAGCCCTCCCCGTCAAAGACTCTGATGTGGAAAAAAGGCTTGCCCTCTTGCCGTCGAGGACGGGCAACACGGCGAACAAGACGAGGGAAAGACAGTTTTGGGAAGCCTTCGCACGACACGAGCTCACTTGGGAAGGGTATGTCGGACGCGTTGCAGAGTTCAACACGCCGGTCTCCCCTGAAGACGCGCTGGAAGAACGCGCACGTTTGCGCACGAGCGCCGCGGAGCCACGCTACTTGCTGGAAGAGATATTTTTGCCGAAACTGGAGGCAGGCGAAAGAACGCGCAGGATTGCCCAGGCGATCTATCGTGCGTTGAAGAAAAAGAGCGGCTCCGGCTCCTTCGCTCGAGTCGCCTCCCTCTTGTCCGCGCCCTATGCGCGTGAAGGGCTGGCAACCCAAACGCTCTACAAAAGCGCCTTGCCCCCTGCCGTGCTCGATGCCCTCGAACAAGGAAAGGTCGGCGCTAAGGGAATCGCTCCTCCCGTGACCTCACCCTACGGCATCCACATCTATCGCATCATACGCACCCGCTCCAGCAGAAAGACCTTGCGCTACAGCTTCGTGCAAACATTCTTCTTGCAAAGCGGCATCGGACAAGAACAATTTGCCATCCTTTCCAATCCTGAGTTCTGCAACGCTCCGAAAGACGCCTCGCTGGCATTGCAATACTACGACTTGCAAGCCTACGACGATGTTCCGGAAGCCGACCTCAACCTCGATCTGAGACAAAGCCTTGCTGCCATGTCGCCTTTCCAAACCGCAGGACCTTTTCCCTTCTCGCAAGGGCTGGTCGTGTTGGTCACGCTATGCAGCAAGCAGAAGGCAGCGAACCGAGGCGATTCCTTTAAAGAACTGACAAAAGAACTGCTGCTGAAACGTGCGCGAGCCCTCTCGCTGCGGTTGGTCGAAAACCTGCGCTCGCAAGCAGGGATCGAACAAAGGGCTGACAAAACCTTGTCTTCCTTGCCGCAACTCTAATCTTTCGGCAAAAAACTTCGCAACGCGCGCATGCCGAGATGCCATGACGCCTTTGAAAAATCCCTCTGATTCGCATGGCGATGCGATATTGCCTCCCGTGCTCGTCACGGCGGGCAGTCGTGAGAGCGTCGGCGCGGAGATCTTGGCAAAAGCGTGGCGGCATTGGGCGCCGCTGCGGCGAGACAAAAGCGGAGAAGCAGGACCTTGTTTCTTGTCGATCGGCGGCGACAAGAAAGCCTTCGAGGCTTGCGCCGTACCTTGTCGCCATGTCTCGGCGATCGAAGAAGCACGCGCGATCTTTCCTTCCGCCTTGCCTTTGTGGAACGAGGGACTGACGGCACGCGACTCGATCGACGCAGCATTGACCTTGTGCCGCGAAAACAAGGCTGGCGCCATCGTGACACTTCCGGTTGAAAAGGAGGTTTTTGCAGAAAAACGAAAAGACGAGCTTGTCCTCTGGGGACATACCGAGTATCTTGCCGACGCTTTGGGGGTAGAGCAGTACGGAATGCTGATCGCATGGCGTGGACTACGCACGCTGCCGATCTCGCGCCATGTCGCCTTGCGTGATGCGGTGGCGATGCTGGACAAGGCGAGCGTGCTTGACGCGGCGCGGTTTTTGCATCGTGCGTTGAGAGAGGATTTCGCCGTCGAACAGCCTCGACTGGCGATCGCGGGGTTGAACCCTCACGCGGGCGAGGGCGGCTTGTGCGGAAACGAGGAGACAACAATTTTACAACCCGCCGTGAAATCCTTGCGCGAGCAGGGAATGCGGGTAACAGGACCCCATCCGCCGGATAGCCTTTTCTTGCCTGAAACGCGCCAAACCTTCGACTGCGCCTTGACACTCTATCACGATCAGGGGTTGATCCCTTTGAAGTTGCTGTCGAACAGGCGTGCCGTCAACATCACATTAGGCTTGCCGATCGTGCGTTGTTCCCCAGACCATGGCACGGCACGAGACCTTGTCGGGCGGGGGATCGCCGATGCGGGCAGCATGATCGAAGCCTTGGGAGTAGCGTGGAAGATGGCAAAAACAAGGCGGGATGCAAAGCTAGAACAAAAATCAAAAAGAGCGAGACAGGAAGATTGAACAAAAACGACAACAAGAGCGAGAACATGGACAAAGACGCGGGCGAGAAACCCGACGAGGACATGATCGCTGTCTTGCGCGAGGCGGGGTTGTTGCGTACGAGCGGTGCACAAAAAGGTCGCGGACAGAACTTCTTGAAGGATAGGGATTGCGCGCAGCGGATCGTGCGGTGTTGCGAGACGGGGGGGAAAGGAAAATTGTCGTCGTCATTGTCACCGTCATTGTCGCCGTCATTGTCGTCGTCATTGGTCGTCGAGATTGGTGCGGGGGCGGGAGCCTTGACGCGTGCGCTGTTGCGAGAGGGGGTGCGGCGCATCGTTGCGATTGAATCCGATCCTCGGCTGGCGGAATTCTTGAGACGATGGGGCAAGAACCTAAACGAAACCTTGGAGGGAGGGAGCGACTTGGAGGTGATCGAGGCGGATGCGAGGAGGGTGGATTACGCCGAGCTCTTCGAGCAAAGAGGGTGTCGCGCAGAAGGGGAGGGAGGAGATGGCGTTATCGTCGGCAATCTTCCGTATAGTATGGGAACGGTGATTTTGCGAAGGTTGTTGGAGGGGGAGGTGAGGAAACGTTGCCGTGTGATGGTGTTGATGTTTCAGCGCGAAGTTGCGGCGCGATTGGTGGCGGGGGTTAGCGACGTTGCTTACGGCAGGCTTTCGATCTTGGCGGGGTTGCGCTATCGCGTTGAGCGGTGTTTTGATGTTGCGCCTTGTTGTTTTGTTCCTGCGCCTAGGGTTGTTTCTTGCGTGGTGCGTTTTGTTCCGTACGAAGGGGGTGATGTTGCGACGGTGGAGGAATATGGAACGGTGGCGGAGATGACGGGACTATTGTTTTCGCATCGGCGCAAGAAGATGTCGACGGTATTGCGAATGGCGGGACGGGAGGATTGGGGGCGGTGTGGGGAGGCTGTGGAGGTGGATTTGTCGAGAAGGGCGGGCGAGGTGGGAAGGGAAGAATGGCTGCGATGGGCAAAGGCGGTAAGACAAAAGCAGTAAGACAAGAGCGGTAAGACAAGAGCAGTAAGAGATGAGCGGTGAGCGGTGAGGATTTTTTGTTATTTCGGAACGAGTTTTGCGTTTTGAATCGCAAAAATACAGCAATTCGTGCGGTCTTACCTGCCAGCCCGCTATTTTCATGCTAGTAGCCACCTCCTGGCTGGCTGTTTTTCATGCTAGTAGCCACCTCCTGGCTGGTTGTTTTTTATGCCAATATAGTGCAGTTTCGACTAGCCAGCTGGCTAGTTTCATGCTAGTAGTCACCTAGTGGCTGGCTATTTTTCATGCTAATAGACAGCACTAAATCCATGCCCTCCTGATTCTTATGTCTATCTGTCTACGATTTGCTCCGAGCCCCACAGGGGGTTTGCACCTTGGCGGTGCACGCACGGCTCTTTACAATTTTCTCTACGCCAAAAAACACAACGGCAACTTCCTCCTTCGCATCGAGGACACCGACAAGAAGAATTCGCCCTCAGACAAAAAAACCGTCGACGACAACACAAAAAGCATCGTTACAGACCTGCAGTGGCTCGGCATCGATTCTGATGGCAACCCCACCATCCAGTCCGAACGACACGACCGCCACGCAAAAGTCGCAATACACCTCCTGAACGCAGGCAAAGCCTACCGCTGCTACGACAGCGTCGTGCGCGACAGCAAACACGCAGCCCACACCGCAGCGCGCAATCGCGGCGATGTCTTCAAAAGTCCGTGGCGCGAAAAATCTCCTGAAGACGCACCCCACAATGCCGATGCCAGCTTCGTCGTGCGTCTCAAAGTGCCTCACGAAGGGGACATCTCCATCGACGATAGCATCAAAGGAAAAGTCACCTCGCAAAACACGCAAATCGACGATTTCATCCTGCTCCGCTCCGACGGCTCTCCCACCTACATGCTCTCGGTCGTCGTCGACGATTACGATGCTGCCATCACCCACATCGTCCGCGGCGACGACCACCTCACCAATACCTTCCGCCAACAAGCCCTCTACAACGCCTGCTTGGAAGCCAACATCTTCTCCTCACAACAACCCCAACCCGCCTACGCCCACATCCCCATGGTGCTGGACGAAGACGGCAACAAGCTCTCGAAACGCAAAGGCGCGCCCGCCA
>JABAAA010000097.1:0-3562 GCA_014239005.1 Alphaproteobacteria bacterium
CGCCAGTTCCATCAATGCGGGGTGGAGTGTATGCATAAGCCCGCGCGCGATGTCTACAATGTAGACAAAGAAGTGGAGGTTGTCGCTTGCGCTTGGCGTTTTCTGGGAGAGTTGGGGTTAAAAGACAAGATTGAGCTTAAGGTTAATTGGCTTGGCGACGCGGAGGAGAGGAGGCGTTACGGAGAAGATTTAAAAAAGCATTTTCGACAATATGCGAAGAATGAGGGTCTTTCGGACGAGAGTATCGAGCGGTTAGAACGCAACCCTTTGCGTATTTTGGATTCTAAAGATTCGGTCGATCAGGAATCTATCGAGCAAGCTCCTACCTTTAAATTAAACGAGATTTCGCAAGATAATTTTGACGCTATCCAAGAGCATCTTAAAAATCTAGGAATTCCGTATTCTTGTGATTCAAGACTTGTGCGTGGGTTAGATTATTACAATGGGTTTGTCTTTGAATTTGTGGAGAAAGAAGCAGGGCGAGCGCAGGCGACGGTATTGGCAGGGGGACGTTATGACGGGTTATGTACGGAATTGGGGGGAAAAAATCCTGTTAGCGCTATTGGATGGGCGGCAGGGTTAGAACGTTTAATTGAATTACAAGAAATCAATAAAATTGAAATGGATGATTCTCACATAACAAGAATATGTTTAATAGGAGATGATGCCTTTAAAGAAGCTGTTTATAGAGTTGAGCTTGTTAATTTCACTGAAGAACTGATAAACGAATCTTATAAAAATAATTATTCTAGAGTGGCTTTTTTTATAGCTTCTTCTGACGAAGAGGCAGAAAAAACAAAGGCGAACTATATTCTTAATATCATTAGGGGCGGATATGATTTATACCAGATGAAATTAACAAATATATCCACAGGAAAAATTGAATTTGATTTTGACGAGCCAGACCCTCGAGCAGCATTTCATCATTGGCTAAAATCTAAATTTGAAAATGAAAACCAAGACCTATAACTTTCCCTTGATAGAAAAAACACCTTCTCGGCAGAACTTACACCCCGCAACGCGTTGATTATTCCTAAAAATCCCCGCCAATTACTAATATAAATCCCCGCAAAACCAACCCGTAGCAATCTAAAACCATGACCTCCTCCTCCTCCGATGAATTTTGGCAAGCACGCTTTGCACACACCCTCCACCAAGAAACCACAACACAGCACGCCCTCAACAACCCCAACCTCCCCAATCCCGAACGCACCACCCTCGCCAAAACACTCGCTTCCCTTACCCCCCTCTGCAACGAAATCCGTACCTACAACGATCTCCAACAACAACAAATCGACGCCCAACATATACTCGACACAGAACAAAACGCCGAGCTCAAATCCCTCGCTTCACAAGAAATCTCACAACTACAACATCAACAAAATACAACCCTCCAACATATCCAAAACCTCATTCTCAACACCGAAGAAGAAGACGCCAACACCGCCATCTTGGAAATCCGACCCGGAACAGGCGGAACAGAAGCCTCCCTCTTCGCAAGCGACCTCCTAACCATGTACCAACGTTTCTCCGCCAACAACAACTACAAATTCGAACCCATCTCCATCCAACCAACACAACAAGGCGGAATCAAAGAAGCCATCGTCACCATCGAAGGACCCAAAGCCTTCGCAAAACTTTCGTCAGAATCCGGCGTCCACCGCGTCCAACGAATTCCCGAAACCGAAGCACAAGGCAGAATCCATACCTCCGCGGCAACCGTCGCCGTCCTGCCACATTCGACCGAAATACAAGAAAACCTCAAACAACAAGATCTCCGCATCGAAACCTTCCGAGCCCAAGGCGCAGGAGGACAGCATGTCAACACAACCGACTCCGCTGTCCGCATTACTCACCTCCCGTCAGGACAAGTCGTGCAATGCCAAGACGAAAAATCTCAACACCGAAACAAAGAAAAAGCACTCAAAGTCCTGACCGCAAGAGTACAACAACATATATTAGAGACACAAAACGCCGAACGAGCCGAAACACGAAAAACACAAATAGGAAGCGGAGATCGATCGGAACGAATCCGTACCTACAACTTTCCGCAAAACCGAATCACCGACCACCGCATCGCACTCACCATCCACAAGCTCGACCGAATCATGCAAGGCGACGGGCTCGAACTTATTCTCAATCCCCTCGAAGAAGCCAAAAAGAAACAACGTATCGAAAACCTGCAACAACACAAGCCCGAAAACAACACCCCCTGACGCGGTGTTTGCAACCCATGCGCAACAGACCACAACACGCTGCAGAAGACACCCCCCTCTCGACAGAAGAGATGCTGCGTCTCAGAACCCAATGGCTGCAACGTCTGAAAGAAGCGACGCTCGAACAACCCCTCTCCGAGCTCAACGCCCTGTGGCGCGCGTCAACCAACGATCCCCTCCCCCTGCTCGTCTCCTCAACATTGCTCCCCCGCCTCGCTCGACGCATGACACGCCTCGTCGAGCGCAGAGCAACACGCGAACCCCTTGCACGAATCACGGGCGCACGCGAATTTGCATCGCTCACCTTCTCGCTCAACAAAGCCTGCCTCGTTCCCAGAGCCGACAGCGAAACCCTGCTACAAGCCCTCCTCACTCTCACCGCATCACCACACCCCGTCCGCAACATCCTCGAGTTGGGTTGCGGTTGTGGTTGCATCGCCCTCGCGCTTGCCAAAAATCTTTCGGAACAGGTGGCAAGACCCCGTCTCACAGCCTCCGACATCTCGGCCCAAGCCCTTGTCGCCGCCCGCAGCAACGCACGAAACATGCATAAGAGACTCCCCGTCCGATTCTTTCGCCAAAACTGGAGCGCAAAACCCGAGCGCAAACCTCGCCTCGGAAAAAGTCCGCTCGACCTCCTCTTCGCCAACCCCCCCTACATCCGCCGCCGCGAGCGCATCACGCTAGCGCCCGAAGTGGCACGTTTCGATCCCCCCCTCGCGCTGGACGGCGGTTTCGACGGCATGCGCTGCTTCCGACATATCCTCCGCTACGCACAACAGACGCTTCGATGCGGAGGATTTCTCGTCCTCGAACACGATCCACGCCAAACACGCCGCCTCAAGACTCTTGCGCAACAACGGCAACTCCGACACATCCGAACGCTTCCGGACCTGACCGGGCAAGCCCGAGTCTCCGTTCTCAGAAAACATCCTTTTCAACAACCCTTTGTCCAAAAAGTCCTTGCATGATCGCGCTCCCCTGCCCTATGCTTGTCGCGAGAATGTTCCCACCAAAAGTTTTAACTTTTCTACACACGAGCCATGTACAGCCAACGAAGACCCCCCCGCTCGCGCAACGGCGGATTCGCACCGCGCGGAGGAGGACGCAGTTCCTCCACTTCAGGACGCAACTTTGAATCGAACGGTCCTGCAAACTTCCGCGTGCGCGGCAAACCCATCCAAATCCACGACAAGTATGTGCAACTCGCCCGTGATTCGGCGGCGAACGGCGACAAGATCTTGACGGAAAATCTTCTCCAGCACGCGGAACACTACCTGCGCATGCAATCCCTCGAGCGCGACAAGCCCGAGCGCACCTCGGAGCGCAACAGCGAACCCTCGGAA
>JABAAA010000097.1:3571-5270 GCA_014239005.1 Alphaproteobacteria bacterium
CCCTCGAGCGCGACAAGCCCGAGCGCACCTCGGAGCGCAACAGCGAACCCTCGGAAGACGAGGACGATGGCGGCTATCGCCGTCTGCCGCCGCGCACGGGCGCGCGCCGTCGCTGGGCTGTCGCTCCCGAAGGTCCTGCGCGCGACGGAGGACATGCCTCTTCCGAGCCGACGACCTCTTCCGCGTCAAGCGCAGAGCCCTCAGGCGAAGCTGGCGAAGAGCAAGCACAAGTGGAACAAAGGCAACCCCTCTCCGAAGGAGGACTGCCTACAGCCGACCTCCCCGAAAATGCCGGCAACGAAGCGGGGGCAGAGCGCAACAGAAACTACGGAGCAGAAGAAGTCCCTTACGAATAAAATCCTCGTAGATGCCCGCAAGACCTTTTCAAGCCTTGCCGAATCTAAAAGGTAAAAAAGACACAGACTGAAAAACTCGGCTTGAACCCAACTTGTTGAACCCAACTTGAATCCAAGCCGAACAAACCGCGATCAGAGCATCAACATCAGCTCGCTTGCTCTTGCGGATGACGTTGTGCCTGCTCGGCGAGGCGATCGAGCCAGTACTGCTGTCCTTCCAAGTCGTTATGCCCCTCCTTGGCGAGGCGCGCGCGCAGAACGTTGTACGAGAGCAAGTCCGCTTGCATAACGGGAATGTCGTCTTCTCCCTCCCCCGTCAGATATTCTGACAAATCTTCCAACACTTGACTGGCGCGCGCCCACACTTTGGCATCCAGCAGCAGCTCGCACAAAAGGAGCCGAGACTTCAACGAGGGTTGCTTGCTGCACAATCTTTCCAACAGACGTGCGCGCTCGATGGGCTTGCTTGCGTCGTGCAGGCGAAAGAACACTTCTGCGAGCGCGCGTCCTTCGAGCTCGTGCCAGTGTTCGCTGACGATCTTTCGTCCCTGCGCCTTGGCGACCGCTCCTCCGTCGGCGAGTCGTTGCGCGTAAGCGACGATTCCGAGCTGTTTCGATGCGAGGAATGCGGAACGTGCCTGTCGCAGGGCTTCTTTTTGCTCTCCCGCCTCCAATGCCTTGCGCATGGCTTCGATTCGCAAGCCCGCTTCTAGCGTCTGAAAGTTTTTGGGCAGGTTTGTGCCGCGTCGTCGAACCTTGTCCAGCAAGGAGAGGGCAGCTTCGGGAGAATCGCCGCCGCGCGCGATCTCGATTTGCTCGACCCACAGCTGCTGCGACGACGGTCGCAGTGCCGCCGCCTCGCGCGCATACGACAGAGCCCGCCCGTAAGCACCGCCGTGGCGGGCAAGGCGCGCCAAGGACAAGAGGGCGACGAAACGCGTATCGGGCGAGCGTTTCAAGTGTTCGTAGAGCGTTTGCGCCTGCTCGATGTGGGAGGAGACTTCGGCGACCTGAGCGGCGATCAAAGTAGAAAGGCTGTCTTTGTCCAACAGCCTTCGCGCCTCCAACGCCTTTTCCAAGCGACCTTCCGCGCCTTCTGCCGTCGCTCCCCCTTCGCTCAAAGCCTGTAGCAAAGCTCGATAGCCCGCGTCGCGTCGCCGCGTGCGCCGCCACAATCCGACATGGCGCGGCAAGGACAAAAGTTCTCGCACTATCCTGCTGCCCCACACGAAGAGCAACAACGCCAAGATCGACACGACCAGCAACGCGCCCGGTCGCGCGCTAACCTGCCATTCCCCCCACGCGATGTCGAGATGACCGCGAGCCGTTGCCAGCCACGCCAC
>JABAAA010000098.1 GCA_014239005.1 Alphaproteobacteria bacterium
TGTTGCCGACAAAGTTCCTGTCCTTGACGGTGGCGGTGATCTTCTGTTCTTTCGCTTGAATCACGCGCGTCGCGTCGTTGGACATCAACAGGTCGGCGGGAGAGTTCTCGCCCTCCTGTACGATGCGCTCGATCAAGCCCTGCTTTGCAGAACGCAGCTTCACGCGAATGCCGCTCGTTTGCGTAAACAGATCAAAAACGGGCTTCGTCAGCGACGGGGAACGATAGCTGTAGACATGGACGACGCTTTCTTGTTCTTGCTGCGCGGCTGCCTTTGAAAGCAAGCTCTCGCTGCCACAGACGAGCGCGACGAACAACATTGCGCGTGCAAAACAACGGATCATGGAACGATTTTCATGGGAGGGAAAAGGTTTGCAAGAAAAAAATTTGTAGATAAAACGGCGAAACTTGTCAATCTGTTTACAAGATTCACGGGATGCGCGCTTCACGGGATGCGTGTCTCACGGGATATTGGCAGCGATGTCGATGACCTTCGCCAAGGTCGCGGACTTGTTCTCGTTCGTGCGGATGCTGTCGACGGCACGCAACGCGATGTTCTCGTTGCCTCTGCGCGTCGCCTGATAGGCGATGGAGGCAAACAGACGGTCTTGGTTCGCCTGTTCCGTCGCGTCTTCTGCGTTCGGCAAGGATTGGGCAAGGGTGAAGGCGCGCGTGAGATTGCCGCGAGCGATGAAAAATTCGACGGCGGTCTCGACGATGGAGGTGTATTGCGGTTCTTCGTGATAAACCCAAAGTCCTCGCAACAGCGCATCGATTCTCTTTTGCGCGTCGGCAGCGTGTCGTTCGCTACGTCGCGCGTTGATGTTCAAGAATCGCACCTCGGCGCGCATGCGCGCAAAGGGCGATTGTTCGAGAGTAAGCACGCGTTCGGAGATCGTGTTGAACAGAGCCTTGTTCTTGCGTCCGTATCCGTAGTCGAGCTGGGTTTCCAGCAATCCTTCGATATTGCGCGGCGACAGCGTGTTCAGGTCCGACCCCTGCAAGAAGTCTTGCGCCGCGGTCAGCTCGATCAGCAGTTCAGAGATTCTTCGACTGCCTTGTCTTCGTTCGATCTGTTCGGCGGTATGAACGATGAAGCGAGCGCGCAGGTTTGCGTCGGGAATGAACCGCATCAAGTTGAGCGCCTCTTCGATCTCGTCGCTTGCTGCCAGCACGAGCGCCATCGCCAAGATTCCTTTTGCGCGTTCGTAAGGCTTTTGGATATCTTGCAAGACCTCCCATGCTTGCTCGAGGTCTCCTGCCAAGGTGTATTCGATGGCGAGCCTTGTGAGGGCTCTGCGTTGCTGTTCGGCTTCCAGCGTTCGCGCCAAGTCGGTGGCGAGCGACATGAGGGGTTGCCCTGCGTATTCCATCTTGTTTTGAATCATCCTTCTTCCCGTCTCGGCGAGCAGCCCACTTTGCAAGAAAGCATTTTCGACGCTGCGGATAGTTCTCAACGCGTCACGAAAGGCGTTGGAAGCCAGCATGTGTCGGGCAACACGCACGAGATCGGCGTTGCGACGCTCGCTGGGCGGCAACCGCAGGGTGCGACGGTAGGCTTCGAACAGCAGGCGGTTCGCCGAGCTCGTCCTGCCCTGTTGCTGCGAATAGTCCGAGAGGCGCAAGAGATCTTCCAAACGGCTACGGCGCGTGGCACGCAACAGAAGGTCGTTGATGAAAGCGTCATGCTCGTCTTGCACCAATCCGAGCGCGCTTGCCGAAAGGTAGGGCAGCGCGCCTTCCAAGAATCGCGTTCGCGCGCGCACTTGCTGTTCCCTCTTCAAGTAGCGGGAGATCTGTTGGAACCATCCCTGTCGAGCGAAGAGTTCTCCTGCCAAGCGAAAGCCCTCCTCGCCGGCATTTCCAACATCTCGTTCGGGAACGCTTTGCAAGATGGCGAAGGCCGATTCTAGATTGCGTCGTCCGAATCGTTGTCCGTTCGGGGTTGCAAACTGCGCGGCGGCGACCGTCATCAGCGCGCGCGCGCGCCACACGGGCTCGTCGATCTTGGTTGCAAAGTCTTGCGCCGCTTGCCAACCGCGCGTTTGCATCAGCGCGCGTGTGAAGGAGACTTGCGCGATTCCGCGTTCAAAGTTTTGCAAGCCCTTTTCCAAGAAGGATCGGATCGGTTGCCATCGCTCGACGATGCCGCCTTCGCCCGCCTCCAGTCTTTCGGGCGCGAGAAACAACTCTTCGGGAGAAAGTCCTCCTTGCTCGGGCTCCAGCCGCTGCGCCGAGGCGAGTGGCACGAAGATCCAGCATGCGGCGACGAAGCCGAGCAACGCACGACAAGAACGCAACAGAAGCATGTCACGCCAGCACGCGTTCAAACAGAGCATCGACATGACGTGTGTAGGGGGTGAGGTCTGCCAGTTTGGCGGTCTCTTGTTCGTTCAGCAGTGCGTTCGCTTCCGCGTCGTCTTGCAACGCCGCGAACAGATGGCTTCCTTTCTCCGTCGCTTGAAGGCTCGCGCGCTGTACGATGGCGTAGGCTTTTTTGCGCGAAAGCCCTTTTTGCACCAGCGCGATCAACAAGCCTTGCGAGAAGACGATGCCTCGAGTCGCGTCCAAGTTCTCTTGCATGCGCTGCGGAAAGACCTGCAGCCCCTCGACGATCGAGGTCGTGCGCCTGAGCGCGAAATCGAGCGTGATGCAGGTATCGGGCGCGATGACGCGTTCGACGGAAGAATGAGAAATGTCGCGTTCGTGCCACAAGGCGATGTTCTCCAGAGCTGCCTGTAGAGGCATACGCAGGAGTCGTGCCAATCCGGTGATGTTCTCGCTAAGGACGGGATTCTGTTTGTGTGGCATGGCGGAAGAGCCGGTCTGTCGTTTTCCGAAGGCTTCGCGCACCTCGGCGACTTCGCTGCGCTGCAAGTGTCGTATCTCGATGGTGAACCGCTCGAGAAAGGAGGCGGTAACAGCAAAGGTTGCAAAAAGCATGGCGTGGCGATCGCGGGGGATGACCTGCGTAGCACAAGGCTCGCAAGCAAGCGCGAGCCCCCCCCAGCTTGCACCGTGTCGTTCGCTCAGCAGTGCTGCTGTGCGTCGCTCGACTTCGGGGCTGACGAAGGCGTGTTGTCCGACCGTGCCTGAGAAGGAGACATGCGCGATCTCACTTCGCGCGCGCTCCAGACGCTGGGCTGTGCGCGCGCCTTCGGCGTAGAATCCCAGCAGCTTGAGCCCGAAGGTTGTGGGCTCTGCTGCCATGCCGTGGCTGCGTCCCAAGCACGGCGTGTGCTTGTGTTCAAGAGCTTTAGCACGCAGCGCCTCCAGCAGCTCTTTCAGCGCTTGTTGCAACCGATGCGTTGCTTGCAACAGTTGCATGGCGAAAGCGGAATCGAGAATGTCGGACGAAGTTACCCCGAAGTGGAGAAAACGCGCGGCATCCTTGTCGTCGCGTTCGATTCTCTCTTCCAAGGCGCGCAAGAAAGCCACGACATCGTGTCGCGTCTGTTGTTCGAGTTGTGCGCTACGTTGTTGCAGCTCCTCGTCGGCGCGGGCGTGCTTTGCAATCGCTACCGCGGCGCTTTCGGGGATGATGCCTTCTTCGCTCTGCGCTTGGGCAAGTGCGGCTTCGGCGCGACACCAGTGTTCCTGTCGCTGCTGCTCTGTCCACAGGGCGACCATTTCCGGCAGGGCGTATCGAGACAACATCGTGCGTTCTTCAGCCTTCTGTCGCCTCGAGGACACGGCGCAGGGTTTCCAGCGCTTCCAGAGGCTTGCCGTTGTCGAATAGGCTACTGCCTGCGACTAGCATGGTAGCGCCCGCGCGTTTGAGCGCGACGGCGTTGTCGACGCTCACGCCGCCGTCGACGCCGATCGTGCAGGTGTCGGGCAGCAGGGCTCGTGCGGTCGCGACTTTTTCGATCGTCTGAGGCAGGAAGGCTTGTCCGCTGAAGCCGGGGTTGACCCCCATGACGAGCAGGAATTGCAGGTCTTCTTTGACCCATTGCAATGTCTCCAGCAACGTCTCCAGCGATGTCGCGGGGTTGAGGGCGACGCCTGCAAGCATCTTTAGTTCGCGAATCTGCGCGAGCAGGCGCGGAAGATGGCGGGTGGCTTCTGCGTGGACGGTGACGCGCTCGACCTTGGCGGCGGCGCAAGGTTCGATGTAGCGTTCGGGGTGTTCGACCATGAGGTGCGCGTCGAAGGGAATGGTCGAAAGTTCTCGCAGGTCTTGCATGAGCTTTGTGCCGAAGGTGAGGTTGGGGACGAAGTGTCCGTCCATGAGGTCGAAGTGGAGCAAGTCGGGACGCGCGGAGGCAGGGGCGTTTTCGAAAGCGGCGGTGGTCTCGCCGAGCGTTGCAAAGGATGCCGACAAGAGCGAGGGAGCGAGCGCGACCATGCCTGCACTATGGCGCAAGGGCTGCTTCTAGGCAAGACGCGCAATTTTAGCGAACGAGGCTAGCGAACGATTCTAGCGAACGAGCGATGTTGAAGTTTTTTAGGGTTGTTTGTTTTTTTTCTTGCCCTCGCGTATTTGCGTGTCTAGAATGGCTTTCGCGCCCTTCGTTTTGCTTGCAAGGCGATGTGCGTTCGGGGGCATGTTGGACAAGTGTATCGTATTTGAATCCGATGTTCTCGCTCTGTCGGCGCGTCTGCGCACGGGGTAGGGGAGTATCGGAAGAACGCACAATTTCTGTCAAAAGCGCATGGTGCCTATAACAGTGCAAATGCATTGAGGCGCTGCTTGCGAATTGTCAGCAAAGAGCGAAAGGTAGCAAAGGGCGCTTGGCGAATGCCTTGGCGTCGAGAGGCGATGAAGGACGTGGCAGGCTGCGAAAAGTTCCGGTGAGTTGCCAGCACACTGTGATCCGGAAATATCCGAATGGGAAAACCCTCTCCTTAGTGGAGAATCGTAGCACGCGAGTGCTGCGAAGCAAACCCGGCGAACTGAAACATCTCATTAGCCGGAGGAAGAGACATCAACCGAGATTCCGTCAGTAGCGGCGAGCGAACGCGGAAGAGGCCAGTAGCGGAGAATGCTTGAAGTGGAAGACGCTTGGAACGGCGCGCCATAGAGGGTGAGAGCCCCGTACGCGAATCGACATTTTCTGTTCTTGAGTAGGGCGGGACACGTGACATCTTGCCTGAATGTGGGGGGACCACCCTCCAAGCCTAAATACTCCTCGACGACCGATAGTGAACAAGTACCGTGAGGGAAAGGTGAAAAGTACCCCAATGCGGGGAGTGAAAGAGTCCCTGAAACCGAGTGCCTACAACCTGCGAGAGCCGTTTT
>JABAAA010000099.1 GCA_014239005.1 Alphaproteobacteria bacterium
GTTGGTGGAATCATTGCTGGCGTACTGATGAACTATATTTACGTGGCAAAATCTGAATCCACTGCATAAATGTAAAAACCAACATTAAGAGGAGATTTTTTGTACATTGTGGTCTCGTTGCATAGCATGGATAGTGCGAGCGCTTCCGGAGCGCTAGGTCGTGGGTTCGAATCCCCCCGAGTCCGCTTTTACTATGGGTTCGAATCCATTTCGGTCCATTTTTACTGTGGGGTCAAATCCCATTTTGCCGCATCTTTGTATCGCGACCCTGCCGTTTGGCAGGGATTCTGTAAATGTCCAACCATCGGCGATAAGACGTTCTGCATCTTTAGGACTGGTTACGCGCTGGCTTGGCACATTTTACCGATGCCCAGTTTCTGGAACATCTTTAGTACCGTGCCAAGCTGCTCTGGCGTAGCCTGTTGTATTGCTTTTCGCATCTGATCATTTTGCTTTATGATCGGATCTTCTTTTGTACGTTCTAGATCCAAAAGCAATTCAGATCTCTTGTATGAATCATATATCTCTTGAATCAGTGACTCTGGCAGTATTCCATTGTAGAATCTATTGTATCATAACGTCTTTGATTACAATCAACATGTGGTGTACTCTGCCATAAGATATTCGGATCATTAGAATTTAGTGCCGCACGGATAGCAATGATAAAATGATCCTTCTGATCCTATCACTTTTGATACAAAAAAGTTCTTCTACATGAGTTAACACCAAGACCAAAATAATAAAAGATTGACCCATTGTGTTGTGTCAACTTACATGAGATAACTTCATGTCTTTAATTCATCTATATTGAGATTATCAGATTTCTCAGGTGTGATTACTTTATAACCCAAATATTTTTCCATAAAAGTAGAAAATGAGAGTAAACTAGATAAATGTTTTAATGCATTTTTTTCCATGTCGTGTGGTGATTTACGACCATATCTACTTGCATCACGAATTTGAGATATTATTTCATAATCTTCATAATACTGTAATTTATTCAATGTGCAAAACGATTTGAATGATTTTTGTATATCCTTATGATGAGCTTTGATTATAGATTTTGGCAAAATTAGCGAAGTAGTTTCTGCCAATAATTCAAATGCAGCATAAACATCATCATATAATGGAGTAAATTGTGAATTTCCATAATTAGATAATGCAGAATTGATAAATGATTTAGATGTTTTATATTTTTCAAATGCAATTTTACGATTATATGTAAAATCATACATACCATACCATTGACCATGAATGCTTACAAATATCATAATGGCGGAATTTGGGTCTTTTTTTTTCGCACGTAATGAATATAATTCTGCAATATCATTATCATAGATTTTTTTATCTGCATTAATCGATTTAGATTTATATTTTACGGATGCAACAATCTGCGCAGATTTGCCAAAAGATATAGTGTTTTTTGCTTCATCATTAAATAATTCCACTTTTACTACATTAAAAGCAAGATCCTTGGATAAACTATCAGATGGCACGTTGTTAATTAATATAGGATAAATATAATTCGCCATGAAAGAATTAATCGCATTTTTTGCAAATAAAATATAAGGTTGATCCACATCATCGTTCAAATAATATTTTCCCATTGTTGCTATTTCTCCATTTTCACCAGACTTTGCGGATTTAGTTGCAATACCAGCAAATGAAGTTATTTTTCCTTTAATTATCACTTTTGATTTAATTGTGTTATATCTATATTAATTATATGATTCATACATAATTGTACCTAGTTTTGGTCTGGATCCCATAAAATGAGAGCACCCGAAGTGAAACAAATTTTATCATATCTCGGAAGCATGCTTCTCAATAGCCTTCTGCCTCACTACACATTTTTACGGTCTGAATCCACTGTGATCTTGGACCTCCTCGAGTCCGCTTTCATTGTGGGTATGAATCCACATTTTACTTGCTCGTTAAACGAATGATGGATCGTTAATGCGATGGTACCATCGTTTACGACTTTCTGACTTGACACTTTAGTATGGCTTTGCCGTTTCATAGTGTTCCAACAAACTCCAAACCTTTACTAATCAACTTGCACATCATCTACTACGCGTTGGCTTGGTGAATCTTGCTGGCATCTAGTTCTCCAAGTGCCTTTAGCATAGCACCAAGCTCATCTGGCGTTGCGTTTTCCATGACATACTGTACTTTTTCTTTTTGTTCTAGTATCGGATCTGCCTGCTCTATTTCCAAGTTTAGAAACTCTTGTGATCTCTCAAAGAATTGGAACATCTCTTTTACAAGACTTTCTGATAGTATTCCCTTGTTTGTAGTGTATCTTGCTTAGATATTTCCACGGGGTCCTCATGGTTACCTGTTTTTTATTTATGGGTATAAATTTTAACATTGGATATATTTTCTATATGTGGATTTTACTATATCTACTTTATACTCTAGCTTTATTATTTATATTTATTAAACGATTAAATTCTTCAAAATCATTTTCATTTAACATACATTTCTGATCAAATATAGATGATTCTACATCATATTTGTAAGCCCCTAATATCTTATCTGTAAATTGTTTAACAATTTTTAAAATTTCATTATCTGACAATTTTACACTGTTAGAATCTATTTTTAAATATATGTTGTCACGATCACAATTATGTGAATTGTCGCGCATCCATTGTTTCATTACTGTAGATACAATTTTCCCCTCATTCTTGAAATGGTTTAAAATCATATGTTTAGAATTTTTGATCGCAATTCCAAAAGTAATGTTGTCTCTGTATCTAATTTCTTTAAAATAATCTCTACAATTTGAAATGAACGATAATAACATCATGGTCATATTATTTAGCATAAGATACAATTCACCATTAATTATTTCTAAAAGTGGATATGTAAACGCATAAAGTAAGGCACCATTATCGTAATGTTGAATGTAATCTGTTTTCTTTGGAAATATTGAATAATATCTTGTAAAATCAATATTCGATTCTTTATTATTTATTTTATTTAATGAAATAAAATTATTCTGTATTTTTACCATTTCGCGATTTATTAATTCATAAAAAATTGTTTTAGAATTATTTGAAATTAATTCTAAATTTTTTTCTGGCTGCATTATAAAATATACTCTTGGATTTAAAGCATTATAAAATTGCACTCGTACTGAACTTATGTAATCCATAGGTCTTAATTGTATTACATCTATATTTGGTAAATCTGTATGTTCTCCAAATTTATTGGTGGATGTATTATTGAATGTATATTTTACTGATATCTGTTCATCTAATTCAATATTCGGCATTTCATTTATTGTTGAATTTGATAATTTAAATTTACTATTAATTTTCGTAACTAAGTTATCACAATTTTCTGATATATCTATTGAAAATTTCTCAGCATGAATTTCACTCAAAAACCCTTTTGGTGTACTATCATCTAAACTAATTGGAATTATGTGAATATTCATTGCTAATGCCATTCCCACTTCCTGATCAGCATACGAAGAATTGTGATACTCATTTGTTATTATTGCTAAAAATACTTGTGATGTTTTTAAATTATTTTTTATTTCATTGTGCCATTTTTTACCACCCTCAATATCGTATTGTGCTACAAACGTGTTTATGTTATATTTTTTAAGCATCGTAGATATTTTTTTTACATATGTATGATTGGCACTTGAATAACTTATGAAGACTTTTGGTTTAGACAATATCTTATGTTGATATTGATACTATAAAGAATTATTGTTATATGGACTTTGTTTTGGTGTAGATCACTGTAGGATGAGAGCACTTTTCGCATCAAAACTAATAGAATCCAAAGGCTCATTTTGTCATTGTCCTCCATATAACACCAAATTTTGATGACGTCGCATATCTTATCGTAGGAAATGTTGCTTACACATGTTCATTCCATCGTAACCTCATACATCGAAAGATACCATCTAAATTTATTTGTTAAAACGATCATAATAATACAATATATAAGATCTTTTACCATGCTTGATCAAAGATCTTTCGATTTGACAAAATTAGATATCTGACTAACAACACATAAGATCTATTATATACATGTCGTGTTTAATATATTTAAAAATTTTTCTAATATTGGTTTTGAATTTTCATACATATTTTTCACTTCATAAAATGTTGTATTGGGTATTCTTCCATGTGCAACTAAATTTCTATTAGATATAATTGTATTATAATCATCTTTTTGATGTGTACAATCAGTCTCTTTATGAAATTCATCTTTCTTTTTTTTATTGAAATTACCTAATATTTCTTTTAGTTGATCAAATGCCGCATTATTTCTAAGACTATAATTTTTATTATTCATATATGTACATAACTCTGGATCTGTAATCGTATCGAATTTTTTTGCAACTGCATCTTTAATTTTTTTCTCATAATCACTAGAAATACAAATTAAGATAAACCCTGTTAAAAAAAATTCCATTTCAGTTCCTATAAAGTTTTTTTTAATCATATAATTTTCACATATTTTTATCATTGAATCTGGATTATTTATGGACAATAATAGTCACTTAAATAAAATTTCTTCAGACATAGTTATACGACTTTGAATAATATTTCGATCTGTAGTCGCCTCGCTAATCAATCGCGTAAATTTTTCATCTGATGTTAATACATTCATTCTGTCGACAATGTCGATAGGAATATTATTGATATTTTTTGCAAATGCTGTAAAAACAGCATCAAAAAAAGCTGTTTTTAAAGTTCCACGAGGATTTTGGGATCCTTTTTTACTTAGAGGTTTGCTACCAAATTTCTCAATTAAAATATCACACGTTTTTTTAAATCTTTCTTTTTCTCTATTTAAAAATTCGTTGGTGGGATGTTGATTTTCTGTCATATATATAGTTAAAAAATCCACCATTGGTTTTTTATATTTTTCAATATTATTAAATAATGCCATATATCTCAAAATTAATTCCATATCTTCCATTCTTAAATTTGGATTTGGATTACCAATTATATCTCTCCATGCAGGATAATTATTTAGTTCTATGATTAAATCGTTTAATTCTCCATTGCATATGCAATTTCGAACTTCTTGACCCTTTAAAGGAGTACCACCAGTATTTATTCTCTCAAAAATGTGATACATACTTACTTTATTGTCATTTGGTGATAATTGTTTAGTGAT
>JABAAA010000009.1:0-10402 GCA_014239005.1 Alphaproteobacteria bacterium
ATGGCAGCACGAAACGCTGCCAACTGACGCTCTCGATCGATAAACCCTTCCAGACGCAAACGAAACGGGGGATGCGAAACCCCTTGAGTCGAGCCTGATGTCGATTTTTTTGTCGATTTTTGTGTTGTTTTTAGCGTTTTGGCATCCGTCCCGCCCTCGTCGATGGGAAACAGATGGAACTTGGCGAACAAGCCGTATTGTCGCGCGATCACCTCCAGGGCAGCGCGCAGCTGTTCTTTGCTGATAACGCGAATTTGCAACCCCGATTCGAAGGCGAGTCCTCGAAGACGTACGAGCTCTTTTTCCGTCTCCACATAGCCGACCAAGGTGATCTCGCCTTCTTCTCCTTGGACGATACGCACGGTGCGCTCGGCGACGGGCTTCGCCCTGAGCTCTTTTTCCAGGCTCGCCTCGACCTGACGCATGCGCGTAGCCTGGCGTCGCGCAGGATCGAGCCACAGCAGGCTTGCGATCACGAGGACGACCGAGACGCTTGCCGCGACGCCGAACGCGAGCGAGCCTCGCGCCAGCATTTTTCGTTTCTTCGGACTGAGTCTGGAAAGCGCACCGACTTTTTTTTTCGCCTGGCGTGCTTTTGTTGCGGAAGCTGGCAGCTCCGCGCTCGCTCCCTCTGAGGCGAGCAAGGCTGCGATGCGTTCGCGCTCGGGCCATGAACGCAGCGCGGGCAGCCTGCGCTCGCTCGACGAGACGGCAGCAACGGATTCTTCGTCGGGCGTATCGCATCCGTAGGCGAGGCTGATGTTGTCCTCCTCGTTCGTTCCCGCGAGCGTCATGATTTGGAACGGCGCGACATCGACAGGAAACGTTTCGACCGCCTTGCCGTCGATCCGCAAGCCTCCGGGCGCTTGCAAGATCGAAATCTCGCCGTCGGCAAAAAAGAACGACATGTGATGTTCTGCAATCGCGTCGTCGGAGAGGATGAGCGTATTCTCCTCACCGCTGCCGAGCGCGTAGCGGCGCGCCACGAGCGGCAGCTCTGCACCCTCGTGCCTGCCACTGAGAATTCGCAGGCGGTAGGCGGTCATCGTGCCGCCTCGCTGCCGAGCGGATCGTCGGCAAGAAAGCGGTCGAGCGCAGCCACCGCCTCTTCGCTCTCGTCGAAAGGCGAGCAGGCGCAGAAGTTCGCAACCAGCCTGCCGTTCGGCGTCGCAGACGCGTAGAGCGGTAAGGCACAGCCCTCCATGTCCATGCCCTTCTCTCGCTTCGCTTCGAGCATGCACGCGTAAGCTTCGAGCTTTTGCGCTTGTGCCACCAGCTCTTCCTTGTCGTGCAAAGGTTCGTTGCTCACCAAACGCATCAGCTGAGCCGTCTCTCCCGCTTCTCCCGCCGACAAGCTGTTGTGCAAGACGAGACTGCCGTGTTGCGGGATGTGAAATCCTGCCGTCTCTCCATGCTCGTCTGCCTGTTCGGATAGCCGTCCTTGCATGACTTCCAGCCATCGTTGCCGATCGATCACGACACCGCCTCTCTCGTTGCTACTCTCGTTGCCTCCCTTGTAGCTTCCTGTTCTTGCGCGACCAAGGTATCGAGGCGCGTCTCCAACGGCAAGAGCGCGCGACGTTTCTCGCTCCGACCGACAAAGGCATAATCTGGCAACCCCTTGAAAATCTTGTGCAACCCTTGAAAATGCTGCACAAGTCCCGAAAGCTGATCGCGGTAAGCAAGGCTGGCAGGGGCGTCCAAACGTTCGGTAAAACGCTGGGGCGCGACGGCGCTGTGAAAAACTCCCTTCACCAACGACTCGCCACTCAGCGCCGCGATGCCCGATGCGGCTGTTCCTGTCGGTGTATTTGTCGGCATTTTGGTCTGCGTTTTTGTCTGCGTTGTCGCCTGTGTTGTCGCCTGTGTTATCCCTTGTGCTGTCACCATAGCTTTGCGGTGTTGAGCGACCTGTTCTTTGACGGTGGCAAGCACTTGCAACCCCTTGAGCTCTGCCAAGACATGCAACAGCTGTTCGGGGGAGACCGAGGGCTCCAGCATGGCGATCTCCTTGCCCGCGCTTTGACGGATGAAGGCTGCGCCCGCCTCGCTCTTCTCTACGCCCAGCGCTTCGGTCAGCGCCAAGGCTGCGGGCAAGATACCGCTGTAATCGGCGACATTCGAGCGATAAACGTCCAGCACCTTCTCGGCTTCCACATCGTGCTGTTCGGCGAAAGCGCGTGACTCCGCGCCAAGGTTGATAGCAACGCGAATGTGCTTGTCAAATTCTAGCGCACAACGTTCCGCTGCCGCCTCGTAACGTTCTGCCAATGCATGATCGCCACGCGCCGCGCTTTTTTTGCTTAGGCTCTCTAAGGCTACCAACAACGCCGCCTTGTCGCCACTGAGCTCTCGCATGTTCTGCCACGCGCTTTCGTTGTCCTCGTGCTTCGAAAAAGATTGCATCCTGCGCTCGATCTTGTGCTCCAGCGGCTCGCGCTGCTTGTCGTCGATGACCTTGCCTTGTTGAATTTTTTCAACAAACTCTCGCAACAGCTTTTGACTTCGCTCCTGCGCCTTCTCCTGCTCGGCGTTGCGCTTCTCCAGCCGCTCGGAGAAAGCGAAAGAAACTTCCTCTTGCATGTCCTGAAGCGCGGCGTTCGGACGCGTCAGCATGGCGATCCGGTTCGTCTGCGCACTCGCGCGCGCCGCCTCGCCTCGCGCTGCCCCGCCTCGCGCTGCCCCGCCTCGCGCTGCCCCGCCTCGCGCCACCTGCGCAGAGGGGAGGGAAGAACGTGCGATCGTCGTCTCGCTCATAGTCTTCACATGCCGATGCGTCCCAAGGGCTGGAGCGCGATCTCCGGCACGATCTCCTGATAGGACAGGACAGGCAGTTCTGGCAGTTCTGATTCGATCAAACGGCGTACATAGCGTCGAATGTCGAGCGCGGTCACCAACACGGGGTTCGTCTCCACCTCGCCCTCTTGTTGCGTGCGTTCGCGGATGTTGCTGACGATGCGCTTCGCGGCTTCGGGCTCCAGCGAGATGTAGCTTGCCACCGATGTTTGGCGGATGGCGTTGCGGATCTTGTCTTCGACCTCGTTGGCGAGCAGGAAGGCGGGCAGCAGGTTGAAGCCCCCTGAATACTGAAAGCTGATTTGCCGCGACAGGCTGGAGCGAATCTGTTCGACCAGCATGACGGGGTCTTTCTCTTTGCTGCCCCACTCGACGATCGCAGACAGCACGGCGCGCAGATCGCGGATCGAAACGTATTCTTGGACAAGCCTGCGCAACACCTCCGTCATCGTCTGAATCGGAAGGACGCGTTGCACCTCCTTGACGAGATCGGGAAAGTTCTCTTCCATATGCGCAAGCATGTGGCGTACTTCCTGAATGCCGACGAATTGTCCGATGTAGCGCGACACGACCGCTTCGCAGTGATAGGCGACGGCGGCGGCGGGTTTTTTGTAGGGAATGTTCGCCTCGGCAAGCCGATCCTCGTCCTTTTGGGCGACCCAAAGCGTCTCTTGGCGCGGGATGAAGTCAGGTCCCTTCTCGTACGGCACGGCGAAGGTCGAAAGCGTCTCGCTGCTCGTGAAGGCGAACAAGCTGTCGCCGTGTAGCCGCCCCTCGCATGTCGGAATCTCGCCGACGAACAGGCGGTAGCGTTCTTCTGTCAACGTGGCGTTGACGCGCACCGCAACCTCAGGCAGGGCGACGCCCAGTCGGTAGTAGAGCGAGAGGCGCAAGGCGTTGACGGTGTTTTCGAGCGAATCGAGCTCGCCCAGTTCCAACACCTGCGACGGCAGTTCCAGCAAGAGCGGCACGGTCGGATAGAACATGTCGCGTGCACGGTGTGAGCTCGCCTCCGCCTCGGCGGTCGCTTCGACGGGCGTTGTGAGCTGGGTCTTTGGCTGCGATGCGCCCTGACGTTTGCGTTTCCGCATCGTGTAGAGCATCATAAAGGCGGGGGAGGTGAGAACGAGTGCGAGCGTCAGAAAGACTGCCCACGGAAATCCCGGAATCAGCGCAAAAACCAACAGCATGCTGCCGGCGATGATCAATGCTTTGGGCTGTCGGCCGATTTGCTCTCCGATATCGCGTCCCAAGTTCGCCTTTTGCGTGTCGTCGGTGACGCGGGTCACGATGATGCCGGCGGTAATCGAGATGAACAGGGCGGGGATCTGTCCGATCAGCCCGTCGCCGATCGTCAGGATCGAATAGAGGTGGATCGCCTCGCCGAAGCTGAGCCCGCGCTGCAGCGTGCCGATCGCAAGTCCTCCCAGCAGGTTGACGAACACGATGATCAGCGAGGCAATCGCATCACCCTTGACGAACTTCATCGCTCCGTCCATCGAGCCGTAGAGCTTGCTCTCGCGTTGAATGTCGTTGCGTAGCCTCTTCGCCTCCTCCAGATTCAGCGAGCCCGCACGCACATCCGCATCGATGCTCAACTGCTTGCCCGGCATGGCATCCAGCGAGAAGCGCGCGCTCACCTCGGCAACGCGCTCCGCTCCCTTCGTGATCACGATGAACTGCACGATCGTCAGAATCAGAAAGATCACCAGTCCCACGACCAAATTGCCGCCGACCACGAATTGTCCGAAGGTTTGGATGATCTCGCCCGCGTCCGCTTGCAGCAGAATCAGCCGTGTCGTGCTAATCGAAAGGGCGAGGCGAAAAAGCGTCGTGATCAGCAGGACGGCGGGAAAGGCGGCGAAATCCAAGGGCGCCGCCAAATAGACCGCGACCATCAGCAGGATGACCGCGATCGATATGTTGAGCGCAATCAACATGTCGATCACCAGCGTCGGCAGCGGAATCACCAGCATGAAAATCACCGAGACGACGAACACCGCCAAGATGATGTCCTGCCGACCGGAGAGCACTTTGGAAATACGGTTCAATAAAGACATCATTGCGAAAGACCTTCAAGTTGCGGACAGCAGAAGTTCAAGGAAACGTCCTTCGACAATTTCCTTTTCCTTCGACAATTTTCTTCGGCAATTGTCTTATGCCTAATTTATGAAAAAAATTATTGTTTTTCAACCAAATTTATTCTAAACTGATTCCTACGAGACTCTGCCCACAAGTGCGGCAACGCGACCATCCCCCTCCCTCCAATTTTCCTATCCCATGAGCAGCGAGATGAGTAGCGAAACAAGCAGCGAGACAAGCAGCGAAACTCCTGCGGATGCTTCGGCAGAAGGTCCCATGTCTGTTGCGGACGAAGGCATCGAGCAGCAAGATTTTGCAGCAGGGGAAGAGGCGGATGCGTCCAACAGCATCGCGCGCTCCTCTGATGGAGAAGCGGAGGAGGGTGCTGTTGCCAAAGATGCTAGAGGGGGGGAGGTTGCCTCCTCGCCCGCTGTTGCCTCCGCTGCTCCCCCTCGTCTTTCGCCGGTGGAGAGCATGGAGGTTCGGATCGACTTCGAGGTGGGACGCGTGGTGTTACCGGTGTCCTCGCTTGCCAATGTGGCTGCGGGCTCCGTGGTCGAGGTGCCTGGGGTTTCGCTCGACCGCGTGGTCGCGAAAAGCGGCGGGCATGCCTTTGCGTTCGGAGAGTTTGTCGAGTTGGGCGGTCGCGTGGGCTTCCGCATCTTGCGATTGGCAGACGCGAAGGAGAAGCGCTGACAGAGAGCGCCTGAAATGGAAGGACTTACCGTATCTCCGGATTTTCTGTTCGGCGTCGGCTTGTTGGGCTTGCTGCCGTTCATCGCTGTTTCGGTCACTTCTTTTGTGAAGATCGCCGTCGTCTTCTCGCTGGTGCGGAACGCGCTCGGCATTCAACAGATTCCTCCCAACATGGTGATCTACGGCTTGGCGATGACCATGTCGGCGTACATCATGCTACCCGTCGGGCTCGAGGTTGCCCAACGCGCCGAAGAAGTGATCGACCAGTACGGTGCGTTGTTGCCGCACTTGGGTTTTGTCGCCGAGCCCGTTGGCGTTTTTTTGGAGCGTCACGCCGATCCTGACCATGTCGTCTTTTTTGAAGAGACGGTGGAAAAGTTATGGGAGGGACAAGTGCCGATCGACGCCGAGCGCGTGAAAATCCTTGTGTTGCTGCCTGCCTTCACGGTCACGGAGTTGAGCGAGGCGTTCAAGATAGGGTTTTTAATCTATCTTCCGTTTATTGCGTTAGACATGGTGGTGGCGAACATTTTGTTGGCACTGGGCATGATGATGCTGTCGCCGGTGACGATTTCTCTGCCGTTCAAGCTGTTTTTGTTCGTTGCCGTCGACGGATGGACAAAGCTGGTGCAGGGCTTGGTGTTGAGTTATCAAATCACGCCATAAACGACGATGGCGACAAAGGAGTATTAAGATGGAGTTGGTTTCTATTTACGGGTTGACGAGTCAAGCGTTGAAGTTGGTGTTGATTGCCTCGATGCCGCCTGTGATCGCGGCGGCGTTGGTTGGGGTGTTGATCAGTTTGCTTCAGGCACTAACGCAGGTGCAAGAGCAGACCTTGCCCTTTGCGTTTAAGTTGATGGCGGTTGCTTTGACGCTTTATGCGATGATTGGTATTTTGGGAGGGGATTTTTACTTGTATACGCAGCAGATTTTCGATTCGATTAAAGATGTGGCGGCGACGGGGGTGATTGGAAATTAATCATCTACAAATTCTATATCGTTAAATTTTTATGCCAAGCACAAGAAAAATAGCATCGTGCACTTCTTGCAAAATTCTGTCAGGAGTTTTTTCAAGAATTTTTATGTGTCGAGCATAAAAATCAATCGACCTCATCTGATTCACCAACACAACCCCGTCCGTGCGACACCCCGTCCCCATCAACGACACGGCGAACCCTTTCTCTCTCGTTTGTTGGGCACTGCCCGTTGAGATGGGACAAAGAAACACTTGCTTGAAGCGATCTTGAAACTTCCTATCAGAAACAACAAGAGCAGGGCGATGCTTTTTTATCTCGCGCCCCTGCGCTCCTGCGCTGAAATCACAAAGGACGATGTCGCCCGCCTCCGGTGTTCTTGTCAATCGACGATCTCCCTTCCGACATCAGGCATCTTCTCCCACTCCTCGTCTCGGCACAAGGCAACAGGCGTGTTGGCGAGATAGCGTTCCAAGCGAGGATTCGCTCCCCTGTGTACAGTACTCTTTCCTTTCCGCCTCGCCGCCGCGATACGCTCAAGAGGCGTCTTCGCCCGTTGCTCCTTGGCAGTCCAAAAGGCAGCTGCAGCAGTCGTCCTGAATACAGCGAGCATCACTCCGATAGCGAACATCACCCAAAAAACCTCCCGCGACACGGGCTCAGGACGCACGAACAGGTAATACGACGCTACCGCACAAAGCCCGCCACCCAAAGCCGTCGATCGCTCCCTTGAGCGCGCCGCAGAATAGCGCGTGGCAGTCTTGACAATATCAGAGAAAACCATGCTCGCCTCCTGGTGGGTCGTTCGCCTGAAGCATCCGCGATGCTCCGCATCCGCGATGCTCCGCATCTACGATGCTTTCCCCCTTATTGCAACTTTTACGCCGCAAATTCTATGCCGTAAGCGCGGCGTGTGTCAACCCCTCTGGCACTTTTTGCGAACATTGTCACAACCGCATCATCCTCGTTGCCACATTGCTCTCTCTCCGCTCTAACGCAAGAACCTCTGTCTCGCCCGCATCGCGCAACTGCTGGCGCGTTTGATCGGCAAAAATCTTCCGAAAACGACGCGTGCGTGCCAAAAATTCCTCGAAACGATGCTTCGCAGCAGAAGCGCCCAACCCCGCTCCTTCGACCGCTCCCCCGTATCTCGCTCCGCCATGCTCGCGCCAACAGCTGACAAAGCATACCTCCTTGCCGCGCACGCACAAAAAGCCCATACCCCCTGTCTCTTGCGGCGCGTTCAAACGCAGACGCTGACGAAGAAATTCCGCACGACGCAAAGGATGGAAAGGCAACATCGCAACGACCGACTCCAAACGGATTCTCACCCCGACGTTGTCCGCCGATACCGAAAGCACAACGGCAAGGCTCTCCTTGTCCTCCCCCAGCAACAACTCCTTGTGTAGATCACCTCCCTTGTGATCAGACGCGCGCAAGGGCGGCAAGCCCTGCTGCGCACAATAATCTTGAAACCAGTCGACGAAGCTCACAACAATAAAAGATTAAAACAAACAGAGAAGAAAGTTATAAATTACAAAAAGTTATTTTTTTAATTTTGCTGCATCGAACGAATATAGTGCAACACCTCTGCGACAGGATCGATGAATTCGGAGGTGATGAACGCACCGATCTCAAGCGCGTCGTGCATGTTGCGCGCGAGCTCGACGCTCTCGTAGATGGGAATGTCCTCTTGTTCGGCAACCCTGCGGATGAGCGCTGCCAAGCCGCCCGTGCCTTTCGCCATGACGCGCGGCAGCGGCGTTTCCTCCTCGTCGTAGTAGATGGCGACCGCAACCTCCGTCGGATTGACGATCACCGCCGTCGATTTCTTGACGCTGTCCGTGGTGCGGCTTTGGAGAATTTCCTGATGAATTTGACGGCGTTGCGATTTGATTTCAGGAGATCCTTCCGTCTGTTTGAACTCTTCCTTGATGTCTTCGATCGACATGCGCAGATCCTTCATGTAGAAATGACGCTGCACCAAAAAGTCGAGCGCAGCGATCGGAAAGTAGACGCCAAGCGCAACGAACGCGAGCAGAAAGATCGTCGAGATGCCAATTTGCATCGTGCAAAAAAAACCGCAAAGGGGCGAGCGAACAAACTCACCGAGACGATGGAGCAACAAAAAGTAGACGGTCGTTCCAATCACCAAAACTTTGAAAACATTCATCAGCAGCGAGAACAGATTCTTCTTGGCAAACATCTGCTTCGCGTTGTTGAGCGCATCGAGCGACTTCAACCCTTTCGAAAGTTTGGCACCTGAGAAAACAAACCCGACCTGCGCCATGTTCGCTGCGATCGAAGCCACGATGACCGCTCCGTAGACGAGCAGGCATCCGCGCGCGACCACTTCCAGAGAGCCTTGCAACAACCTACCGAAAGAGTGATCGAAGGGCTCGCTCGCCGCCTGCGCGCCGTAGGCGACCAGCTGGAAGAGCGGGACGGTGAAAAAAGAATGTCCCGTATAGAGAATGGTAAGCGCTGCCAGCAGGGTCGCCGTCGAGACAACCTCTTTTGAAAAAAGAAAGTTGCCTTTCTTGCGCGCGTCGCGAAGCTTTTTCGGCGTCGGCGGTTCGGTCTTTTCGCCAGGCATGCGTCTTCCTCAGCGAGACAGCAGAGGGAGGAAGGGGGTCAGGGTGAACTCTTGCCAGCTCGCATCGATGATGACGGAGGTGTAGAAGATCAGAAAAAAAATCGCTAGAACGCTCTTCAGCGACATGGCGAGAAAAAAAACTTGAAGCTGCGGTGCAAAACGTCCGATCAGACCAAGCCCGATTTCCGCAACCATCATCACGAAGATGACGGGTGCAGCAAGCTTGACGATCAACGCGAGAAAATTGGCAAAGTCGCCGACGAACGCGCTCAGCGCCTCCTGATCGAACGGAGGCAGCGGCGCAAGCACAGGGTACAGAAGGTACGAATCGTAGAGAATCTTCACCAACAGCGCCATGCCGCCGAGCGCGAGGAAGACGGCGAGAAAGGTCTCGCCTAGAAAAATACCGAGCAGGTTGCTCTGTCCGCCGAAGGCAGGGTTGAACAGCGAGGCGACGCCGGCACCGCGCTGGTTGTCGATAAAATCTCCGACCGACTGCGGCACAAGAAAGATCAGCGCGACGGGAAAGCCCAACAAGAATCCCAACGCCATCTCTTTCATCGCATAAGCGACATGGACAAAAGGCGGCAGGGGATTGTGTTTCAGTTGCTCTGCTAGCGGTGGCAGCAGCACGACGGTCAGGGCGAGAAAGACGGCACCTCGGATCGCTGCGGGCAGGATGCGTCCGTTGAAAAAAGGAAGCAGCAACGCGAAGCCGAAAAGGCGCGGCGAGGCAAGCGAAAAGGCTTTCAGGTAGTTGCCAATCGCATCCAGCAAGGCGGGGGTCATCTCTCGCAGCGATCCTTGGCTATGCGCAGCGCAGCGGTTGAGCCAAGTCCTTCAGCAAGTCCTTCAGCAAGTCCTTCAGATAGCGAGCGAGCTATGGTTGGGATTGTCGCCTCCTGAGTTCTTGGTGCGGGACTCTCCGAACTCGCCGCGTTCCAAACGAGTCATCCACTCTTCGGTCAGGTTGACGAGTGCGCCGACTTTTTTCTCGAAGGGTTCGAATTCCGTCGAAATCGTCGGAATAGGCACGCTCAAGAGCAGCATGCCGATCGAGCGATCCACAACGATGCGCACAGGCAGCTCGCCGGGCATCACCAAACATTCGGCAAGCAACCCTTCCAACAGCTGCGCTCGCGCACTGTCGTCGGCGGGCAACGCGCACAGCACCGCATAGGCGTGCAGGTAGGGCTGTTCGGGGTCGGCTTCAAAATCGACGGTGATGCGATCGTCGAACACCAGCCGTGCCGTG
>JABAAA010000009.1:10412-16475 GCA_014239005.1 Alphaproteobacteria bacterium
GGAGGTTGCGGGCGTTGTCGGAAGAAGGGGACATAGGAGACTCTACGGGTAGGGGGGGATATGTATGGAGGGGAGAGGCGAGGAGACGAGCGCGGGCTTGATCTTGGTATTGGTTTAACGTGCTGGCGTCGTCTAATGCGTAGCGTTCGGAAAGCTCAGCACTTTGCCTTTGTTGTTAGGGTTTCGGTCTTGGTTCTTGGGTTGCTTCTTGGGTTGCTTCTTGTCTATTTTGCCTTGAGGTTGATCTGTGAGGCGAGGGGTTGACTGTTGTTGCAGGTAGGCGAGTCGTTCTCGACACTGATGCAGCAGGTTTTCTTGCAGGCTTGCGAAGGGAGCGTCCGACACGGATTCGAGCGTTTCTTGTGCTTCGTCGAGCGCGCGCAAGTTGAGCGCGCAGAAGGCTCTACCGAGCTGCCATCGTGTTTCGGAGGGTTCGAGTGCAACGAGAAGGCGGTAGGCGTAGAGCGCGTTCCGCGTGTGCCCGACCGAGAGCTCGCCGAGCGCATAGTGCCCGAGCGTGTGCCAAAGGGGAGGCTTCGGACGAGAATTCGGGTAATTTTTGGGATCGTCCTGGGGGTAATCCTGGGGGTAATCTTTGGGTTTGCTCGGACTTTTGGCGTCGAGGCTGTCGGCGGTATCGGCGATGTCGGTCATGATCAGGCTTTGATGAGCAGGCGTTGGTTGTCGGAGGCTTCTTGCTGCAAGGCGAGCGCCTCGGTGATTTGTTGTTGCAGCGTTTGTGCGCAGGCGATCAGGGTCTTGTCGTTAAGGTGCGTGAGCGCGTTCGTCAGCGTTTGTTGAGCGGTTTGCAATCGCGTGTGCATGCAGGCGGGCGAGAAGTGGGTGTCGCTGGGTGCCAAGCTTTGCAGGGTTTCTGCCAGCATCGGATCGCGCTGTCGGGAGGTGGTGTGCGCACCTTCCAACGTGGAGAGGGGTTGCGCGTGGTAGTAGGCGGCAGAGCGTTTCAGAAATATATCTGCGTCGCTCTTTTCGGCCAACGTCGGCGCAGCACGCCTGCTGGGCTCTCCGAGACGAACGAGGGAGGAGAGGTCGGTCATGCGTTCAGTTCATGCGTTGCAGGATGCCTTTGACCATGTCGTCGACCGACTTGACCATTTGCGATTCGAATTGCACCAGCATGTTCATTTTCATCATTTTCATTTGCATCTGAATCATGTCCTTCGGGTTCGAGGGATCCATGTCTTTAGCAGACGCGTTGAACTCGTCGATCGCGGTGCTGGCAGATTTGCCGACCGATTCCGAGATGTTTGCCAAGTTGATACCGCTCATCGTGTAACCTTTGTTTGGGTTGTTGTGGGGTTGCTGGTTCGAGTAGGGGAGGGGGGGATAGGGATGGGGAGGGGATGAGGATGGGGAGGCGCGGTGCTTGTTTAGGACGGTTTTGAAAAATTTTCCGAAAGCTTGTCCGAAAGCTTGTCCAGATGTTGCATCGACCACACCGTTTGCACAATGTGGCGGGCGCTCTTGAAGGCTTCCTGTCCGTCGCCGTTTTCTCGTGCAGAAAGACGCTCGAGCAAGGAATCCAAATACTCGCGATCCGTGTCTTTGCCAAGACGCTCGCCGAGCTCGGTCAGTTGCGGAACGGGCGGGGTCGCGTTTCTTTGCGGGCTTCCTGGCATGATGGTTCTGCGAGTGTCGGGGGCTGCGTTGGGGGAAAGTGTCGGGGGCTGTGTTGGGAGAAGGAGTTTTGACCGATTCGCTTTTTACGCGTATTATCTTAAAAATCTTCCCTCTTTATTCGGTAAAAAACAACTTTAAGTCAAGGAAAAACAAAAAAGAAAGTGCTTTTTTATGTAATTTCTTGAAAAAATGCATCTTTTTTTGTGTTAACTCCGTAATAGGTGCATTTTTTTCTTGTAAAACATCTTAAAAGAGATAAAGTTTGTGAAAATACACTGCGAACGAAAAAGAAAACGTTCCCGATGTTCCGCAATCGTTCAAGAGGGGGGAAAGCATGGCTAGCATAGACGGCCCCGGCCGGTCACGCGGGGCTGCACCGACGAGCGACCTCGACCAAGCGCGGCAGAGCGAAGCCGCCGAGCGCAAAGGGAAACGTCCCTTCGCAGCGTTGCAGAACCGTCGCGGCTCCGTCGAAAAGGCGGCGCGCGTGCGCGAACAGCAGGCGGGCGCCAAGGGCAAGATCGACAGCGACTTCCGCGCCAAGACCGATGGAATCTTGCGCTCGATGAAAGCCAAGAAGGGCGTTGCAGAACAGACCACGACCAGACAAGCTGCCACTCCCGCTCAGCCCAAACCGCCGCATACGCCAAAACAGGCAGCGCCACAGACGCAGACACCCACCCCTCAAAAACCGCCGCGCACACTCCTACGGGCAACGCCACAAGCGACAACGCCACAGGCGGCAGCCCCACCCAAACCGCCGCGTAGCGAGGTATCAAGAAGCACGGCGACCTTGGGAAGAACAGGTCCGCTCAAACCTGATCGTTCCGATGCCTCCAAGACAAGTGCCACCATGCCGCGTCCGCAGGTGAAACCTCGTACGATCTTCGGTGCCGCCGCCCAAGCGAAGGCACAACCAACACCCGCAGCGCGGACGATCTTTACACAACAAGGACAGGCGCAGACGGGCGCAACAAAGGCAACCGCGCAAGGAAATTACGATGTGCTGACGAAGGTCGCCCCTGAAGAACAACGCGGGATTCGCTATCCGACGACGCAACGCGGCGGGACGGCAGAAGGAACCACCGAGCGGGCTGCGCCAAGGCTGAGACAGCGACCTGTGGAGGGCGACAAGTTTTTGCAAGGCGGAGGATTCAATCCATCGAAAACGCTCAACAATCCGCAAGCAGGCAAAACCCTGCGCGGACTCGAAGCGTCGGTTCGAACCCCCGCGCCGCCGCGCCTCAGCGTTGCAACGCGCATGGCGAACTTTTTCAAAACCCTCTTCCGAGTCGGGACGCCCGTCCCGACTCCCGCAGCCTTGTCGCAGCAGGGGAACCTCTACGCGCGTCTCACCGAAGAAAGACTCGAAGACATGCTCATCCGAAAGCCCGAGCTGAGCGCAGACAAGCAACGCAAGTTCGAACTCGCAGAGCGTGAGATCAACCGAAACCTCAGGAGCATCACGCGCAATGTCGCAGACGGCGATTTCACAAGCCAAGCCAAGACAAATATCGGCAACGCCATGCAGCGAGCCGAAGACATGTTCGTGGGCTACGAGACCCTCGAAGAAGCTCAAGGGCGACAAGGCGACGATGCCTGACGCCGAAGGCAAGCATCGATAGAAAAAAAATAACGGAACTCATCCATGTCCGACCTAACCACACGATCGGTCAGCCACACCGCGCGCAGCGAGACCTTGCAAGACAGCGCGAAGAGCGATGCCAAGGCGCAAGCGTTGAAAGGGCGCAACGCCACCCTCGATACGGGCATGCTCTCGCGCTTGACGGGGTTGCAAGCGAACCTATCCACTCAGGCGAGGCAAGGTTTGGGGGATCGCGCGGTGCGAATCAACGCAGAGACGCCAGGACCGCAGCGCATCGCCCAAACGCAGCACGACGGCAAGTCCGACGTTCAGGTGTTCGGCAAGGGAGGCATCGCGGCGAAGGGGGCAGAGCCCGTGTACGCCAACGCCAACGCTCACGAGGCAGAGCCGCAGTATGCCAATGCCAAGTTTGCCAAGGGCGAGGTGGAATCGGGTTATTCCGTCTTGCGACAGGAAACAGAAGGACACGCGACAGGCAGAGCGCGCTCGGACAGCGAGGTCTCGATGCTCGAAGCCAATCCCCTCTATCGTTCGGCGGACGGGACGGGTAGCAGGTCTTCAAGCAGGTCTTCAAGCATGTCTCCTTACTTGACGGCACGCGCCAGCTTGGGAGGAACTTTTCAACCGCTCTCGCAAAGGCTGGCGAGCATCGGTGATGCCCCTGCGCCGCGCTTGGAGCGACTCAAGGCTGCAGTACAGAAGCTGTTCGCGGCGGTCAAAAGTCTTGCCACGCGCGTCGCGCAGGTGAGAAGTCGTTCTGCAAACGAGCCGCCGCGCGCCTCCCGCATCATCGGCAGCGAAGTTGCGCGCAATCCCGCCTTGGCGCGACGTGCCTTGCCGCCGACACCCTATCAGACCCCGCGCACGGGGGCTGTCTCTTCGGGATACGAGAGCGGAGAAGTAAGACAGCGCGTCCCTTCGCAAAGCACCGTTTTTGAAAATCTTTCGATGACCGAACGATACGAGGAGCGCCTGCGGACGGACATGAAAAGCTTGAGCGCCGCGGACAAATCCACCGTGCGCCGCTTGGCGGGCGAGATCGACCGCGCCGTCCGCACTGCCGAGACCCTTGATATCGAGCTCACCGACGCACAAGAGTTGCAAATCGCACAGCACCGCCACGACATCGCGCTCGTTTTGGAGAACCACGCAAGACGAGGCGGTGGAGGCGAAGAGACCTAGGAGACAGACGATGGCAGACAGAATCAGCGGCGGCAACACGCAAGCAGTGCAGCAACAGCGGACGCAGGAGACGCAAGAATCTTCTCCCTCTGCGAAAGCCCTGCAAGGAAGGGGCGCGCAGAAGGACGATGTTTCTTCCGTGCGCCAACACGCGTCTTCTTTTGATGTCAAGCAGGGCGGAGGAAAGTCGTGGAAGGCGCGTGCCGCAAAACTCGACGGCACCGCGCCGCGCAGCAAGGCTTCGGCAACGGCACGCAAAACTGACAGCGGCACGGCATCCAAGTATGCTGCCAAGACAGCATCCAAGCATGCTCCCAAGCCTACTGCCAAGCCTGCCGCCAAGCATGCTACCGGTCGACCTGCGATGCCCGCTCCTTACAGCGGACCCGGACCGCGCACGCTTCAGCGCGGGGCAGCGGCGTCGCGCGCGACCATTTCGAGGTCGGGTAGCAATCCCTTCGATGTGCGTCGACGCGAGTTCAAAGAGCAGTTGCAACAACGCACGCAAGAGTACGACCGCAGGACCTCCGAACTCAAACCCTTCCAGCGTAATATCTATCAGGACGAAAAAGCCGCGATTGCCTCCTTGCTCCAACAGACCCCGGGCGATGCGCCGACGGCGAACAAGCAATTCTCCGAGCTGGTAAGCCACGCAAGCGCGATCGAGAGCTTGTTCCGCGGCGACGACTCTTACCTCGGCGACATGATGACAAAGCAGTGGTAGAGGACGATGGTCGAGCGAATCAGCAGCGGACAGACCTCAGCTTTGCGAGGACAAGCAACCGAAAAAACGCACGCCGACAAAGACGGCGGTAAGGGCGCAAAGGCGACGGCACTCGACAAGAGGCAGGCGGTGCGCGAACACGGCGCGCAGCTGCGCACGCACAAACAACAGGTCGCGACGAAGAAGGGAGGACAAACCTTCTTCCAACGATATTTCGGCAAAAAGACACTCTCTCCAGAGCAGGTGAAAAAGCAAGAACGCACAGAGCGACGCCAACGCCTGCAGCAACAAGGACCCAAGCTCGAACAACACAAGAAGAATGCCTTCGAGGCGCGCGCCACCCACGCACGCGATGTGCAAGAAAAGAAGCAAGAAAAGAAAAATACCATCGAGGCGCGCACCACTCACACACGCGACGGGCAAGAAAAGAAGCAAGGGGTTGAAGTTGTTGCCTTCAAGCATGACGAGAACAGGTTGCGCGACAGGCTGGGCGCGTTGGACGCGTATGTCAAGCATACGGCGGAAGGAAAAGCCGTGCGCTTCGTCGATCCGAAGCCCACCCTTCAGCAACGCAGCGCGCTCTTGCTAGAGGGACGCAGAAGCTTCTTCGGACAGGCAGGGGCAAAGTTCAAGGATATGATGCTGCACGTCTTTCGTCCGCAAAAGTGGCAAGCGCGTCAAGTCGCGCTCAGTGAGGCGCGCAAGACGGAACTGGCGCTCGTCAGGCACAACCACGACCGCCAGATGGCAGCGTTGCGCGAGGCGGACAAGAAGATCGCGGCGGATCACAAGGACATGGAGGCGATCCACAAGAGGTCGTTGGAGGACAGCGTCGAAAAGCCCAAAGCCGTGTCAGGGCATCTTGCCGAAAAGCTGACCTACAAGAGCGATCCCGAACTTTTGAAAAACC
>JABAAA010000009.1:16485-16691 GCA_014239005.1 Alphaproteobacteria bacterium
GTGCGCGAGCGCGTCCAGCGGTTGGAGGAGATTGCGCAAAAGCGTCAGGAAACGGAATCCGCGGCGATCGCCAAAACAAGGGCGAAGCTGGACGAGCAGCAGCGCGTCGCAAAAGGAGAAGCCCCGTCCGATACACAACCCGTCGCGGCACCTCGCGCGGCACCTCGCGTTGCCTCGCGTGCGCCGCGCGAGACGAAATTGTGATC